>DASTBJ010000198.1:0-17076 GCA_035712125.1 Terriglobia bacterium | reverse complement strand
TGCGACAGTGAGAAAACCCTCTCGTCTTAATGGGTCGACCGATACGAGTAAGCCGCCACTGGTTTGGGGATCGCAGAGGATCTGACGCTGGTCTGACGTGAGAGGCCCGACCTTCTCGCCGTAACTCTGGAAGTTGCGCGTCGTGCCGCCGGGAACACAACCGAGTTCGAGATACTCCGCGAGTCCGTGCACTTGCGGGACGTTTTTGAACTCCACCTCAGCACAAACGCCGCTTGCTTCACACATTTCGATCAGATGCCCGAGCAACCCGAAACCAGTGACATCCGTCATGGATCGAACGGCATCGACGGCACTGAATTCGGTTCCGATGTCGTTCAATTCGAGCATGATCTCGCGTGCTGCCCGCATATCCTGCTCGCGGAGAACCCCTCGCTTTTGTGCGGTCGTCAGGATGCCAATGCCCAGCGGCTTGGTCAAATACAGCTCGTCACCCGCTCGGGCGAGATTATTAGAGCGGATGCGAGACCTTTCGATCATGCCTGTCACTGCCAGCCCGAAGATAGGTTCCGGCGCATCGATGCTATGGCCGCCGGCGAGCGGTATTCCGGCGCGAGAGCACGCGTCTCGGGCGCCATGCAGGACATCGCCGGCGAGAGTCGTATCCAACTCGGCTACAGGCCACCCGAGGACTGCGATTGCGAGGAGGGGTTTCCCGCCCATGGCGTAGACGTCGCTGATGGCGTTCACCGATGCGATCGCTCCGAAGTCGAATGGATCGTCGACGATCGGCATGAAAAAATCCGTCGTGCTGATCATCGCGTTGCGTTCGTCGATCGCATATACAGCGGCATCGTCCCTCGTGTCGTAGCCGACGAGCAAACGGGGATCAGGGGTACCCCGCGGAACTCGTTGGAGAATCTGAGACAGAACACGTGGCGAGATCTTGCAGCCGCATCCCGCACCATGGGAATACTGTGTCAATCGAACAGTCTTGGTTTCCATGCGGATAACCATATCACTGACAAGTTCTTGGACAGACGAAATTGGCGGAGAGAGACGATCAGAAAACGGACTCATCCGATTTAAGATCGTCTCTCTCCGCATTTCGTCAAAGATTTCTTTCTACTGTGCGGCGGCTTTGAACTGTTCCGTCCAGGTTTGGAGCTGCTGTTCCTGCACGGTAATGGGTTGGACGCCGAGTTCGCGCCTCAGGACGTCGGCGACGAGGTCACGGTCATAAGGCTCGAGCGTTGCGGTGTGGTCGGCCTTTTCCTTGATCTGCGTTCCGAAAATCTGCCGTTTGCCTGTGGAATGAAGGTAGCGATCCAGCGATGCTGATGCAATCCATAGAGCGTCCTGATCACCTTTGGCGATGGCCACCATTGCCAGCGTATGGGCGAGGAGATAGTCGTCGGCAGTCGCGCCGTGCTGAAAAATGAAGGCCGCTCGTTTGTAATCCTCTCCACTACGCAGGCTGCCATTAAGCAGAAGTTTTCGGGTCTCTGTGCGGCGTTCGGCGTCTCCGGCCGCCACCGTATTGGCTTCTTTCGAAAACTCCGTGAAGTTCTTTCGGGCTCGCTGGTCGCTATCGAAAAGCCGCTGCATTTCAGGATTGGATGCCACGCCGTCGTCTACAGAGTAAGAACGCCGCGGTTCCCAGTCGGTGTAAACAACGCGTGGATTGGTATCCCTCACTCGCGCAAATGGGAACGCCTCGATCGGTATGTCCGCCAGCCGGACTGACGCGGCGTCCGGTCCGGCGAGCTGCATTTCGTACTCCTGTTGATCCTCGCTATTCTTTGGATGCTGCGCCACGAAGCGTAACGAACCGTTTTGAAGCGAGCCACGGAGGACGTTTTCGCGAATAGTCTCCGACCCGAGGTTCGAAAAGCGAACGCCATTGGCGGTATCAAATCGTTCCGGACGTTCGAGCGTGCCGGTGAAGGTACCGCCTGCGTTCTCAAGTGTCAGGACCATGAAGGTCCTTGTTCCGAGATTCATGACCCAGGTGCCTGCGAATCCTTCAGTGTGTACAGGCTTCGTCGTCTGCGAGGGGGTGTCACCGCACGCCGCCAGTACTGCTGTGAAGAAAACTGCCAGGCCGGATCGGGTTAGTCGAATCATAAAAAGGACTATAGCCGAGAGACGTTTGCAGCCTTTCATCGAATTTTTATTCGATCGGTCAACCTTTGTCACATCAAGGCTGTCTCTTTAGCAGTGTTTTTTTGATCGGATAAAACTGCTTCAGGCATTTGAAAGGAGCATCGATGACACGTGTACCCTCACTTCTGACCGCAACATGTCTAGTCCTCGCCCTTTTTGCGGCGCCACTATCCGCGCAGTACGTGGAGATCTACAGATTGGATAACAGAGTAAAGGACCTGCCTGAACAGGATGTTCTGAATACGCTCGCGAGCCATCTCGGTGTCCCGGTCGATACCCTTAAACAGGCAAAGGCAGAATACAAATCGGGGTTTGGCGAACTCTACATCGTGCATCAATTCGCAAAAATGACCAGAACCGACGCCAAAACCATGATGTCGGAAATGAAATCCGGCAAGACGTGGGGTGTTGTTGCCAAGGAAAGGAAAATCGATATGGATCAGTTCACCAAGGACGCGCGGCAGCTGGAAGATGCGTTGAAAAAGACGCAGCAGGCGTCCCGATAGAGGAATCCCGCGGACGACAGCGACACTCAGCCTCGCAATGTGAGCTCGCGAACGTCGATTTGAAACCGCCGAAGCAGTTCTCGTGTTTCGCCGTTGGAGAGGCGTCGGGTCTTCTGGATACGATGCCGTTTCCGCAGCGCTCCGGGAAGCAGTTTCAGCGCGCCGACGTACGATCTTACAAGACTGAGTGTTGTCTGTCGCCAGCCGTTCGTTTCCAGAAAGCGTGATGCCGATCCTTTTCGCGTCAACAAGCCATATGCGTTCCAGAAAAGCCGCCTGGTTGTCCAAAATGGGTTCTGCAGCAACAGCGGCCAGGGGAAACTCTTTATGGCCAGAAGTACCCGGTTACGCTCGACCAGCATGACTTTCAGCGGCGAGTATGCGCCGAAGCTGGCGGAATGGCGGTGGTGAACAACTGCCGAAGGAACGTACCAGGCCTTCCAGCCCAGGAGGCGCGCCCGCATCCCGAGATCGGCGTCGTCTCCGAACGCGAAGAGATCCTCATCGAAGCCGCCGGTCTCTTCGAACAGGTCACGGTGATAGAGCGCCGCGCAGGCGTCGGGCCAGAGCGTTTCTTCGGGCGTTTCGTATTGGCCGACGTCTTTCGTCATGGTTCCGCGGCCGCGATTCTGGCCGTCCCAGTAGATCAGATGACCAACCTTGTCGATGACGTTCGCGGGATTCTGAAAGAGGATCTTGCTGGCCAGCATCCCGATTCGTTGCTTTGAATCTCCGTAACGCACCAGCTCGGCCAACCAATCCGGGTGGGCCACTGCATCGGTGTTCAACAATGCGATCCACTCGCCCCTGGCGCGGGCGAATCCAACGTTGTTTCCCTTGCAGAAACCCGTGTTGGTGGGCAACAAAATCGCTTGAGCGCGGGGAAGTCGCTTGGCCCACAGGGCCAGAAGTTCATGGCTGCCGTCTTTCGAACCATTGTCGACAAGGATGAACTCCGTGTTTGGCCACGTTTGCTTTTCCATCGCCTCCAGGCAGGGGTTCAAGAGCTCGCGCCCGTTCCAATTAACGACGATGACGGAAACCAGGGGATTCGACTTTTGGGCCTCTTGCACGCTCTCGCCTTCGCCGGAGTCTGTTAAGTCCTGCTTTCGGGATTCCGGTCGACAAGCGCGGCCATGCCGGCAACGATGCTAATCAATTCTTTCGGTTCGATTGGCTTCGCGACGTGCATCTGATACCCGGAGTTCAAAGCCTTGATGCGATCTTCAATTCGTGCCATGGCCGTGAGCGCCACCGCCGGCACGGCACTTCGCCTTTGCGTTCGGAGGATGCGTATCAGTTCGTAACCGTCTACATGAGGTAACCCGATATCGGAGACGATGATGTCCGGATGCCAGCGATCGAACGCAGCGAGTGCGCCTTCGGCGCTGCTGGCTGTTTCGACCACGGCCCCCACACTATTGAAGATGAAACGGAGCATGTCGCAGGTGTCCTTTTCGTCGTCGACGACAAGGATCTTGACCCCCACAAGTTCAGGGCAATCGAACAGGGCTGTCTTGACTACATTGTCCTGAATTGGCGGCAAAGAGCGACCATGCCAGACGACAGAGACGGGAAGTCTTATGGTGAACAGCGCTCCCTGGTTTTCGCCCGCGCTATAAGCGGAGACAACCCCTCCGTGGAGCTCTACCAGGGACTTCACAATTGCGAGTCCCATGCCAAGCCCTCCCTGCGATCGTCTGATGGAACTATCCGCCTGACTGAATCGATCGAAGATGTGTGGAAGGAACTCCTCCTTGATCCCAATTCCGTTGTCGCGAACACGCAACTCAACCCGTGAGTCCACGCGGCCGAGTTCAATTTGCACGGACCCAAGCGGGTTCGTGAATCGGACGGCATTCGAAAGGAGGTTCCAGACGACCTGCTGAAGACGTTCAGCATCGCCGAGAATGGGTGCGAGACCGGCCTCGAACAGCGTTTGGATCCGGATACGCTTGGCCTCCGCTGACGGACGGATCGCTTCCACTGCAGCGAGAACAACACTTCCGAGATCGACGGGCTTGAGGTCCACACGGAGTTTACCCGAGACGATCCGCGAAACATCGAGAAGATCCTCGATGAGCTGAGCTTGCGATCTCGCGTTGCGGTCAATTGTTTCGAGGGCTCTCTGCTGAAGGTCGGCCCGAAGCTGCCCGCTCAACAGCAGACGGCTCCAGCCGACAATGGCCGTCATCGGCGTTCTTAGCTCATGGCTTATTGTGGCGAGAAACTCGTCTTTGGTACGGTTGGCTTCCTCGGCCTGTTTTCTGGCCTGTTGGGCCTGGTGCAGCGCCTCTTTTTCGCGTGTGGCTGCGCGCTTCTGTTCCGTAATATCCCTTGCGATCTTCGAAGCTCCGATAATACGACCGGTTGCATCTCGGATTGGAGAGACGGTAAGAGAAACGTCGATCACTCGCCCGTCCTTTCGAACGCGCTGCGTTTCGTAGTGGGCGATGCGTTCTCCTCTTCGAATTCGAGCCAGGATTTGTGGTTCTTCGTCCGGGTGGTCGAGCGGAATCAGCAGGGAAATCGTTTGCCCGACCATCTCTTCAGAGGTATACCCAAAAAGGTCTTCGGCGGCTTTGTTCCAGCTTGTGACGATGCCGTTCAGGTCTTTACTGACGATCGCGTCCTCAGCTGAGGAGATGATGGCCGACAGGAACAATTGATCGCGCTCCGCCTTTTCGATTCGCCTGTTTTCAGCGACGTTATCGGCAATCACCAGGATTCCGCAGACTCGGTCCTGATCGTTCCGGACCACAGAGTAGGTCAGATAGACGTCGACTGTTCGCCCGCCCTTGTGAACACGCTGCGTTTCGACCTGGTGTTCGGCGTCCGTGAGCCGGAGCTTCTGAAGGATTTCGTTCTCGGAGGCCGCATGTTCGGCGGGAGTGAGTATCGACAGCGGTTTGCCGACAATTTCGTGATCGGCATAACCGAAAAGGTCCTCCGCGGCACGGTTCCATATGTTGACGATTCCTTCGGGAGTGACGCCGATGACGGCGGCGTCCACCGATCGGAGCAGCACCGCGAAGTGGACAGCAACCGCATCGCTGTTCAGACCGATCTTTTCAGACATTTAGCTTGTCCCTTATCTAGTTCTCCAGACGACGGTAATAAGCCGGCAGATCCGGCTTGGTTTCCAGGAGAATGCCAACAATTGCAGATCGATCCGCCGATGAGAGCTTCGAGTATTTCGACCCCTTTTCCTTTCGGGAAAGGATCTCCCACAGTCTTGAGTACACAGCATCCTTTACAGCTCCGGGGAGTTCATCGAAAGCGCGGGAATAAACCATGTAGCTGCAGGGGTAGCGAAGCAAACGTTTGTTGAGATCCAGTTGCCTCAGGGAACGGCCACGAGAGTCGCGGGGGCCTATCGCGGCAAACTTCGCCTCAAATCCCGACGTCGATTCAAACTTTCCAGGCAGTTGTGGTTCATCGACAAACAGCATGTAATCGACGAGTTCACGTGCGTTCGCCGCGATCAGACGCTCGGAGGCGCCTTTATCTTGTGCATTCGTGACCGCGATGCGGGTTTCCCAACCGACCCGGGTCAGCAGGTTGGTCATACGCGCCTGGTGATCGAGTACCATCACCGCCGCGACGTCACTGTAAGGTGATGGGTAGCCTTTACGGTCGAACCAGCCTTCCAGAGACCCCAGCGGCTTCGGGCCTGCGGTCAGGCGCCCTTTACCATCTGCCTCCCGCATCTCATTTCCCATATGCCGGGCTGAGCCGGGCCTGCCTGTAATGAACCACCCACCCCAGCGTTCTTCAAAAGGTTTGCGGTGGTCGGAAACGAAGTTCCCGAACTGCGGCATGGTTTGGCCTTCGGGTCCAACGGCCATACTGCGTATCAGCAATCCCGGTACGTCCAGCGTGTTCCGAGACTCGTGACACGACAGGCAAGAATCGCTCCGGACGATAGACGGCCGCTCAACCTGTCGTTGCTCCAGCGCATAAAATACGACACCCTGCCGCGGATCCAGCGCCGCGATTTCCAGTAGAGGCGCATTGCGGATGAACGCCACGGAGACTTCGTCTGAATAATAGATCGCGCGGGGGTTTTTCGGACTGATGTAGTGGGCTTGAAGGCTGGTTTTAGAAAAAACCACGGCCTGGGACTCCTTGGGGATACCAAGCGCTTCCATGACAGACAGCAAGTAACCACTGTCGGCGTCATAACGCAGCCGTACGGTACCTTCCTCGACCTGACGTGCCAGATCGGCGACAGCATCGCCTGGTGGCTGATCGTAGCCGATCGCGGGATGCCGGCGCGTGGAAAAGAACGGCCGCTCGTCGAGTGTCCCCGACGTCGGAAGTTGCACAACATCCTCCGTACCCAGCCCCAGGGCTTCCGGGGAAAACTGGGCGATAAGCACAGAAGTTGTAGCCAGAAACACAATACTCAGACAAAGTCCTGCATACCTCAGACGCATGAGGACGATTTTGTCAGAGATTGCGGCCGCCCGTATAGCCTGCATTTTGAGGAACGTCGGCGAGTAAGGCCGTCCTTCGGGCTGAAGCAGGCTTAGTCGGGCGTAAGGGGAACTCCAGGGGACGTAAAGAAAGGCGGGCCGTGTCCGACCCGCCTTCTCAATGACTCTTGCTAAATCGGGGCGAGAGGATTCGAACCTCCGACCTCCTGCGCCCAAGTTCTAACCAAACCCACGCCAGGTAAGGGTTTCAGCGAGTTAACCCTCGCAGAATCGCGCATAGTCCCGCAGAAAACCCGCACTTCCGCACCCAGGCGCAGCACCCGACGGTATTCGGAGGTCTCGGGCACTTTTGTTTGGTTCTTACAATGGTCAGGATCGGATGTCATCCTTCGGTTACTTCCCATGAAGCAAGACCAGCGCCCGCTCGATTGCTGCGTCGCGCCCAGTTGCACGGGCAGCTGGGGTAAGGCTCTCGACCGGGATATCGGGGGCGATCCCGACATGGTCGTAGTACTTTCCGTTCGTCACGAAGCGCTCGTTGGCAAGCCCGAAGCGCCAGCCGTTAGGCAGCGTTCGGCCCAGCACATCGGAGAAGACGCCCTGCGTCGTCTCACCGACGCGGATGATCTTGGGTTCACGGTTCATGAGGGCTTGGGTGAACGTCTCCGCGGCGCTGATGCTCTGGATTCCGATCAACTCGACCACGGGCCCATGAAAGCTTGGCCGGCTGGTCGGCTGCACCACCGAAGGCTGCTCCGGTGTCCACTTCGTCGCGTCAGCCGGGTCGCTCCGCGCTTGCTTCGCGTAGGCAGTGTAGGGCGTTGCTGTCAGGCGTCGGGCGATGGCAAGGCCATACGGGTCGGAGCCTCCACCGTTCACCCTTACATCGATCACCAGCCCTTTCCACGAACCCGCATTCGCGAAGGCAGTGTCCAGCGCCGTTTCAAGCTCGACGAGACCGGTCTCGAACGAGCTGTCGCTCGAATAGCCGCTGAAACTGCGAATGCGCAGATACCCTACGTCAGCGCCGAGCATGCCGAACTCGACGCGTCCCTGACAGAAAGTACGAAGCGTTCCCGTGAGGTGTGGAGAAACGAGTGCGTACGCTTGATCTCGTTCGTCGGAGGAGGTGAGAAAACTCGGAGAGCTCCGGGAGCCGACGAATCGCCTCTGGATCGACGACGCGTTGAGCGACGAGTGTGCATCCTCGAATGGCGCGATCATCCCCGAGAGGATCTGGAACAACTGCTGGGGGGTGGTTGTTTCGCTCACGCGCGACCGGTTCTCCGCGACGGTACGAGCCCAGTCTGTCTTCTTTTCCGCAAAGAACGGATAGTGTTCAGTCCATGTCTGGGCGAACACGTCGAAGTTCGAGAGTGGCGTGTCGGGTGTTGGGTTGTCGCAGACGGCGGGTTTCTGTTCAATCCGCCGGAGCATCATGTCCGATGCGGTGGACGGAACGTCGATGCGTGCCCGCGTCGGAGTATCTCCGGGGACAATCGCGAAGGTGACTGAGCCGCTCGGAGACTTGAACGCCGCGAGCGCTCCGGGCGGCGGGGCGGTCGTGGCCGCTCGCAGCGCCGGGATGCACGAGACCTTCGTGACCTCGAAGCTGGACACCGAATCCGCGCGAACGTCGAAGACGAGGCCGTACCCTTCGGTCGCCCACACTCCGATCACGGAACCGGACTGTTGCGCCTGCTCCGCCGGCGCTCCGACCAAGGCGAACAAGGACAGACCGAAGGTTACGACTCCGATCGTGGCTTTCACTCTGCGTTGCCTCCTGGGGATGTCGGATAGTCTGCAGGACCGATGAGCAGTCGGCAAGAAAAACCACTCACCTTTAGGGCGGCTATAGTCTGCACACGAATTGAGGGTGCTACACGCTATGCAGAGCAGTTTCGCAGTTGGCCCATTCGAGTTTGGCCTTATCGAAGGCTTCAATCGAAAGGCCGTATTTCTTCAAGAATTCATCGCACTTGGATTATTGAGAATTTGTTCGGTTTCTCTGTCATTTCCGCACCTTATCCGCACCCAAACGAAAACGGCCACCGCAGGGTGACCGTAAATCGTTGATGCTAAATCGGGGCGAGAGGATTCGAACCTCCGACCTCCTGCGCCCAAGGCAGGCGCGCTAGCCAGGCTGCGCCACGCCCCGAAGGCTTCATTGTGCCACAGCTTGCCGTCTAAAGTTCGAGCGGTTGTTCGAGCACGACCTCAAGTTCCGTGCCCTTGGGAAGCGTTAGATCTTCGCCACGCGTGAGCAACACAGTCGCGAGACCCACGCCGGCACCGAGACCGGCACCTACCGCAGCTCCTCTTCGGTCGCCACGACTGATGGCGCCGACGGCGCCTCCACCTAAACTGCCTTTTGCGATGGTGCCGGCGTCCTTTTCCTTGGTCGATTCGCCTTTGATGGTGTTTTCACCTTCGCGGTGACCTTCATCGGCTCCACCCAGAGCGCCGTAGATGGGAACGGTCACTCCGCTGGGGAGGATCATCGTATGGAACGAGAGTGTGAGGCTTGCTCTGCCCTTCACCTTACCGGGCCTCTCAACAGCCTGGATCTTTCCCTGGACGTGACTGCCGACTGGAATCACGATTTCGTTATTCACGGTGATCGGAAAGATGGTCTGCGCGTAAACGTTTGCGCCTTCCTGAAGGTTTTTCGTCGACAGCCTGTTGAGCAACTCGACGGGAATGACCGTCCCCTTGGGGACAATTCGAGCAGCCTGCGGTTCGGCATACAGCTGCACGTCCCGTGGGCCTTGCAACAATAAACCCAAAAGAATCAATGAAAACATGCCTGCTCCTTGCTGTTGGCTCGACGCAGAATATCCGGTAGACAATTGAAGAACCGGAAGGTTTAGTGCAACTGCAGGAAATCCCGCAACTTGCGCAGCGCCTGACCGCGCGCGCTGATCGCGTTCTTGTCGGCAGAAGACATCTCTGCGAGGGTAAGGCCACGATCGGTCACGACGAAGATCGGATCATACCCAAAACCAAAATCGCCTCTCGGGGTCTGCGCGATGGATCCCTGAAGTTCGGTTTCGACCGTCCAGAGGAGGGTTCCCGCCTGCGCGACGGCGAACGCACAGTAAAAGGAAGCGCGACGATCGACTTGATCGCCCAGTCCGGCAAGTTCGGCCAGCAGTTTGTCATTGCGTTCATGTGTCGTCGGGGCATACCTCGCGGAATGGAGGCCGGGTCGGCCATCAAGCGCACTGACGCAAAGGCCCGAATCGTCGGCGAGCGTCAATGCGGGGATCGCTCGGCTGTAGTGCACGGCTTTCAGAGTCGCGTTTTCCAGAAAACTGTTTCCGGTTTCTTCGATTTCGGTGAGGTCCGGCAGCGATTCCACATTCCAATCCGGGAGATCGCTCAGCGCCAGGCTAACTTCACGGATTTTTCCGGCATTCGTGCTCGCGACAACGAGACGCTTCACGTGGCGACGACCTGGCGCTGTCTTACGATGAGTTCCTGAATTCCGGCGCGTCCCAGCTTCAGCAGTTCGCTGAGGGCGGAGTCATTAAATGGGTTGCGTTCCGCCGTCCCCTGGATTTCCACGAATTCACCCCGATCGGTCATGACGATGTTGAAGTCCACATCCGCGGTGGAATCTTCGGAGTAGTTCAAGTCGAGCATGGGAATGCCGCGCACAACACCAACGCTGACTGCAGCCACAAAGCATTGCATCGGATCATTTGCCAGCTTTCCGGAGTTCACCAGATGCTGCACCGCCAGTTTCAGTGCAATGAACGAACCCGTAATCGACGCGGTGCGCGTCCCGCCGTCCGCCTCGATGACGTCGCAGTCCAGCCAGATGGTTCGCTCGCCAATGCGGTCCATGTCGATCGCGGTGCGCAACGACCGTCCGATCAGCCGCTGGATCTCGAGTGTGCGGCCCGACCGTTTTCCCGTTGTGGATTCGCGGGCGGTTCTTGTGGACGTGGCGCGGGGGATCATGGCGTATTCGGAAGTGACCCAACCCTTCCCGGTATTACGCAGAAACGGGGGCACGACGTCTTCGACGCTTGCGGTACAGATCACGCGAGTCCGGCCGACTTCGATCAGGACAGATCCTTCCGCGGCCTGAATGAAATTCGGCGTGATTCTTACCGGCCGCATTTGTTCAGGGCTTCGCCCATCAATCCGCATTATTCCCCTGCTCTTTCGGCGCAACGTCGGTGATAGACAGGTCCATGGCTAGAGGCAGGAGCAGGAAGTGGCCTGCGAGGGTTTCCTTCTCTGCGCCGCCGACGAGGATCTTGACCTGGCGAATTTCCGGAAGGTTGTAAATCAGTGAATTCACAATGGAGTACACGGTGGCCTGCTCCGTCAACATGCCGCCGGGATGATTCGCAGAAATCGTGCTCGAAAAATCCACATACGCGATACCCATGTCGTCGACAAATACTTCCTGAAGTTTGGTGTCTTTCGGCATCGATGGGTATGAATTCGGCGACTTCGGTCCGTCCAAAAGCTTTTGCAGGATTTGTCGGGCACGGTTCGTCAACCCTGCGGAGCGGAAAATCGTCTGGTCCTCGCCGGATAGAACCACGTCCTCCTTCTCTCCGGGAAAAAAGAGCTTCACGGTCATTGGCGGATCGGTCCGTTCATAGAGCATTGTCACTGCCGGCGTAAAGGGATTGCTGGTCTCCGGCTCTTTTTCCTGCATCATGGACTGTATTCGGCCGATGACGTTGACAAAGAG
This sequence comes from Terriglobia bacterium, assembly GCA_035712125.1. GTDB lineage: Bacteria > Acidobacteriota > Terriglobia > 20CM-2-55-15 > 20CM-2-55-15 > DASTBJ01. The sequence goes on along the minus strand of DASTBJ010000198.1, from coordinate 5,293 downwards.
CCCGAACGCAATGGCGGATCCGATCGTCAGGACGATAAGGCCGATCTTCAAATGGCGTGGCAAGCGGGACGTCGCCATTATTTGCGTCTCCCCGTCGCAAATTGCTCGATTCCAGCCGCAAGTGTGGCTGTGAACTTTGTTTGAAACTCGGGGTCCGTGAGAGTTTTCACGCTGACATCGTTGTTCAGATTCCCCACTTCGAGGGCTAATGCGGGCATGGTGGCACTCGCCAGAACCCCCATCGGACCGTATCGTATTGGGAATTTCGAGCCCGGCAAAGCCTGACTGAGATTGTTCTGAAGGTGTTCAGCCATCGCTTTGCTCGCTGGGGCGCTGAGCCGGTACGCCATGTACCAGGGAAGAAAGAGCCGGTCCCCTGCGGGTTCTGAGATACCTACCGTGAAGTCGGGTTTCATGATGTAGATGGAAGAACCGGCCGCCATCCTGTCTTGAGAGAAACCTGTATGGAGACTGATAAAAAGGCCTGCCTGGTTGTTGTTGGCAACAGCAACGCGCTCTTCGCTGGTCAGCGCGACATCCGAGTCCCGCGTGAGGATGACCGTGGAAGACAGGCGGCTCTGAAGAGCGGCGCGCAGCCGCCGAGCCAGCGCAAGTGTGAGATCCTTTTCCAACGTGCCGGCGTTGGCCGCACCCGATTCAATGCCTCCGTGCCCCGCATCAATAACGATGACGCGAAGACCGCCTCCCGGTGACACATTGGCGCGAGCTCCGGCGGCTGCAGTTGGCGCCGGCGCTGCTGCCGCCGGCGTGCCGGGTCCTGCTTCGCTGACGATCTCTCGAACAAAGTCGACGAAGTAGACGCGATTCCCGTCAGAGGGAGTAAGGCGAACGTCGCGGACGTCGTCAGCGATGGCGATTGTCAGCCTCGGCATTCCCTCCGAATCATCAAAGGTGATGGACTGCACGAGTGCGTCTTTGTACTCCAGACGTTCCCGTGCGGGATCAATCGCCTTGGCTTTCAACAACACGACGGCACGGCGCTGCGCGGGTTCTTTTTGCAGCTCGACCTCAACAGGTGAACCGGCCCGCAAGGTCAGACGTGTCAGCGCGCCCAGGGATTGCGCGTTCATGGCGAGTTCTGTCGTCATGACACGGCCGGCAAATACGCGTCGGCTGCCTGGTCTGTAGCGGAATTCAAGACCTGCGACTCGTGATAATCCCTGCGAAAGAAAATCCAGGGGAACGAGCCACTGGCTGCCTTCCCGTCGAATCGCACTTTGCAGCAGGATGGGCTGGTCGTTGTATGAAATGAATCCACTGCCCGGAGTCAGAACAAGGCGCGAGTTCTGTCCCTGAATGGTGAAGGTCTGGGAGCCCGTTGCGTCCGTCGACGCAAGCCCTAGATGCCGGACGATCTCCTGAAGCGGCAGATAAATCGTGCGGTCGATCGTCTGGGACTTGAGCGCGAGTGTGGAGTTCTCGAAATAGATTAGAAAGTCGTTTTCCGCAGCGGATAGAGGTCTTGAGTAGAAAACAGCAGCAATGATACCCAGGATTACAAGAACGACCGCCGTAATAATGCGTCTCATCGCGTTGGTTAGTCTAACGTAGCTGACACCCAATTCGATGATCGCTATATGTCGATAAAGCCGTTTCGGATGTGATAGCTCACCTCGACGGGAGAGACATACAGATGACGCACGCTGAATTCATTGCGAACGTGGGCGTCGCGGATCCGTTGAATGATGTCATCGACCCAGCTGTCGTCACTGACAATGTCGATGTTGACGCTGAGGCTGCCTATCGCGTAGGGAACCCCCCGGTAGGATACGATCTGCTGCGTATCGGGACTGTGTTCGCGCGTTTCCCAGACGGTCATGCCGACGACCAGATTCGTCATGCCCTCCACAAAGGAAGGCAGGTTTTCGGCTCCCAGGACACATCGGATCAACGTAGGCATCGCAATTACGAGAGTACAATACGACTCGCATGCAAAGCATCCTGTATTGGTGCGTGTTGATCCTCGGCGCGATTGTACTCGCTTATATCGGTCCCTTTAACCTCGCGCCGCTCATTTTTCTCGCCGGCGGGCTTCTTCTCGGTCTCTGGTATGCGATCTTTCTGCGGATTGGGCGTCAAGGCCCCGGAACAACACAAACGCGCCTCGTTGGCAGCATTCTGGTTTATGTCATGGTGTTCTGGACGACTACCGGGTTGTTCAGCAACGTGAAGGGGCGGCGTGAGTTCTGGGCGCGATACGAGCCTTACGTTCAGGGTGGCACCCAGCAGGGATACACCTTTTTCTATCTGGACTACGCTGGACGTTATGAGCGAATCGACTCTCCGGAACTCAACAAGTGGATCAGTGAGACAAATCCGGATCGAGTTCGCCTGGTCCTGGAAGTCGTCAAGGATTTCGGCAGGTTACGCGCATACACCGTACGAAGCGTGGAATCCATTCCCGTGGATAAGGCATGGATCGATGGCAATCCCCCCTGGGAGGCTCTCCGGCAGCCCTGAGCAGTTGGGATAAGTTCCCCCGATGTTCGGCTATCCGATGACTGTTGTACTTATCCCATGTCCATTCTGTGTTTCCTCCGTTTTTTCGCGGGGTATTCACATTCTGTTAAAAGGCCGCTCGTATCCTTCGACCCATCGATCACCTCCACGGTGATTTTTGGAACCCCCAAAAAAGCAACGCGCCGGCACTCGCCGGCGCGTTCGCTTTCTGTCTTCTTTACTTACGGGTTATCCCTTGGGAACGATGAACCGATCTTTGAAGGTGAGTTTGAACTTGCCGGCGGAAGGATTAATTTTCACGTTAATCTTTCGCGACTTTCCGTCCTTGGCCATATTGGGCGATTTATACCCGAGAACGTACTGGTTCTTGATGCGGTCGCGGAGAGTGGTCGCAACGCGTGACAAATCGTTGTCGATCTGCCCGAGGACGCTTTCACCTCCGGAAAAGTCCGCCATTTGCTGCAGATAATAGCCGGTCGACCAATTTGTGCCCTCCTGGAACGACGGTCCCGCCCGGTCCAGGGTTACCGTCAGGAAATGGATTGGGAATGGCAACGCTTTGGAACCCTCGATCGCCGCCTTCGGGAGGGGCGCGTTCGACGGCTGCATCTGGCTGGAGTTCAGCCCGTCGCTGACAACTACAAGTACTTTCCTGGAGCCGGGCTGCTTGGCAAGCGCGTCCATATTCTTCTGCATCACGCTAAACATGGAATCCGCATCCAGCGGAATCTGATCCGCTCTGGGAGCGGGCGTACCTGCTTCACTGATGAGTTGGACAGCGTTCAGAATATCTTTGGTAACGCGATCCAGTTGTCCGGGTGAAGTCACGGGGCCGCGCGAACTCAGTCCGAGGACGATTCCAACAGTGGTGGGCTCGCCCGCAGCCGAAAAGGAAGCGATCTTTTGTTCCTTGTTGTCCTCGAGCAGTTGGAAGTCTGTTTCCTTCAGGGTGGCGACGGGGACATTCTTATTGTCGGTAACGACAACCGGGACATAGATCAAGTCCCCGGGGCCTGTCTGCGCCGGCCCTGCATCCACGCCAGGCAAGGCGGCAAACGACAGGACTAAGAATGAGACTGCCAGACCGGCCGCAACATTTCGTGCGTTCAACATGCTCCCTCCAGGGATGGAATTGAAATCAGACACCAAGTTTTCGGGGCATTTTATGTCGAATTTGCCCGTGAAGCCTAGGGTTTTGTCGGCGATATCCGGGCTTCGCATGCAAAGAAGGTGTACCGCCGGGTGCGGGTCCTTGGAACAGAAATCGGCTCCGCGCCCTGGCGGCGTTCCTTCCCGGTCAGAAGTTCAGTCGAAGCTGCGCCTGGAACTGACGGCGCAGGTCGGTCTTTGCATTCGCCCCCGCAATCAAGCCGAACGTGGGCTGGTTGATGTTCAGCAATGCAGTGTTCAGCCCGGTCGGAAAGTTTGGCTCGGGGTGGTTGAAAACATTGGTTGCATCGAGCCTGAACTGAAGATTTTTAGTTTCACTGATCCGGATTTGTTTGGCGATATTGGCATCAAACCGCCATCGGCCCGGGCCGAACGTGGAATTCATGCCCACAGTGCCACGCTCTCCCGGCGAAGGGTTTCGCAGGAGAATCTGTGAGGTCTGAGCGTCTGCGATGGCGTTGAGTGTGCAAGCAGTGCTCAAAGTGTTGAGCGATGTGACGGCATCGCATTGTGGATCCCGGACACTCTTGTATTTACCTTCCATAAAGTAAGTACCCGCATTCGAACCGGCAGGGAACCGGAATTGTCCCTCTGTATCAAACGGACCGACGATGTTTGGTGTGCCATTGGCATAGATCGAATGTCGTCCTACTCCGGTTGAGAACGTTCCGATGTTGACTGGAGGCCCACTGTTTAAATTAACGATCCAGCTCATCGACCAATTCTCAATAATCCGAGCCAGTGCACCGCTGGTTCCGCTGAAAAACTTGCGGTTCGGACCAAATGGCAGTGAGAACGTGCCGTTAGTACGAAAATCGTGGACTCGCGTATCAGGGAGCATCGCATAGTCCGCATGCCGATCTCTCGGGTCGGTATATGTTCGGCCAACCTCACCAGTGATGCCAAGGTTTTTGCTCCAGGTATAAGTTGACTGGAAGTTGATCCCCGCCGTCGGCCGCATCGTGAACGAAGCGGAAAGCGCGTGGTAATTGTTCGTGTTAATGCTGGCGAGCATGTGCGCCTGCCCAAACTGCGGATTGGTTCGGATAAAGTTTTCCGGGAATCCGTTATACCGGAGGACCGCTCCATTCACGAGCGCCGGAATCGGCGGCAAGCTGCCGTTACCTGGAGCAGCCGTGACATAGTTCAGCAGATCGAGTGTATTTGCCAGTTCCGTGTAGTTGCCGTTGGCGAGATTGTTTCTGAACCTCGTGTCGTTTCGCATATGCAGCGCGGCTGTCTGCTGAACTCCGCCCACACTCGTTCCGACAGGACCGAAACCGTTGCCGGCAATGTTGATGCCGTTGAAAATCTGGTTTAAGAGATCGGACTCGCCACCGGCACGCACCGCGTCAAACGCTTCCTTCAGCCCGTTGGTAAGGTAATTGGGCTGATTGATTTGAAGCTGAGCGTTCCACTGCTTTCGCCCGAGAGTACCGAGATACCGCACATCGACTGTCATATTGCTTCCCACGCTTCGCGTTACTGAAAGCGTGACATTCTGAACGTACGGATTCACCAGGTCTGGTGCGGGTATGTAGACCTGCTGTGTGCGATCTGTCAGTGGTACCGGTTGCATGGGCAATATGGTGACTGGCGCCGGAACCAGCGATGGAACTTTGGTGAGGTCAAGGTAGGCGTT
>DASTBJ010000197.1:0-5573 GCA_035712125.1 Terriglobia bacterium | reverse complement strand
ATGACGGATATCGACCTTCCCCAGGTTGCGGGGGAAATTCACCTGTTTCACGGTTAGTTCGCGCCACGTTCCGTCCTTCTTCTCATTCTTAGGCGAATAACCAATCGTGTATTGGTTGCGCAAATTTCGTGCGATGCGCCTGCAGATTTCTGCAACCTCGTCGATGTTTTTGGGGAAGAACGCCTGGCCTCCGCTCACTTCAGCGATTTCAGTGAGGCCTTCGCGCGCTTTCTTTTGGGGAGATCGTCCAAAAAGGCCGCCGCCGCGGCTGTCCTCCTCGAGGATTCCGACCGCGTAAATCACGACGTCTTTCGCATTCTTCACGTGCTCGAGAACCTTGTTGTAGCCCCATTTGCTAGCCGTATCTTCGCCATCGGAAACAACGAGAAGAACCTTCTTGTCGAGTTTGCCTTTCTTTACGTGATCCACCGACAGATAGATCGCGTCGTACATGGCGGTCTCCATCCGGGGATCAAGATTGTCGAGCGCGTCCACCAGGTCGCCCATGCTTCCGGTGAAGTCTTGCTGAAGGAATGCGTCCCGCTCAAACGCGACAATGAATGTCTGGTCGTCGGGATTGCTCTCTTTGACGAACGATAGCGCGGCGCTGTGCACTTTATCCTTCTTCGGCCGCATACTCCCGCTGTTGTCAATCACCATGCCAACACTCAACGGGACATCTTCATGTTTGAAGAGAGAAATCTCCTGAACAACATTGTTCTCGAGAACCTGAAAATTCTCCTGACGAAGTCCCTCAATCGAGTCCCCATCCTTGTTGAGCACACTGACATGCACTTCGACCAGCTCGACGTCGACATTCAAACGGAATCCTCCGCCGTCGGACGGGAGAGACTGTCCTCGCCCTTGCGGGGGCGGAGTCTGCGAAAGCAACTGCAGCGAGAGTGCCGCCGTTAGCAGCAGCGCCGTTACCACAGATGTCGTCAAGCGTCGCATCGTTACGGTTGGGGGTTAGTTTCCTGATGCCGGGCTGGGCCCGTAATAGCCTTGTTTTGAGCGGACGGTGAGCTTGTTGTTGGGTAGTTCGGCTGTCACCTTGATCTTGCGCCACTCGCCGTCTTTGGCCTGGTTCGTGGAGTGGTAGCCCAAAACGTATTGGTACTTCAGTTCCTTCGCAATGTTGCGGCAGATTTCTTCCAGGTTGTAAACCGACGAGGGGAAGAACGAATTGCCTCCACTGATCGCCGCCAGATCGCGCAACAGCGCGCGGCCTTGTTCGGCGGCGGCGTCTCCCCAACCGTTGGTGATGCCGATGGCATACATCTGCACGTCCTTTTCCTTCACAAATTCTCTGACGTTCGAAAACGTATATCGGCTGCGATTATCTTCACCGTCGGTTATCAAAAGGAGGGCGCGTTTGGCGTTGTTGCCCTGTTCAAGCTTGGTCAGCCCCATGTAAACGGCGTCGTAGAGCGCGGTTCTGCCCTTTGCCTTGGAAACAATGAAGCGGTTTTGGATCTTCGCGATATCGTTCGTGAAGTCCGTGATATCCGTTGGCTTGTCGGCGAACTCTACGAGGAAATATTCGTCGTCAGGGCTGCCGCCTTTCATGAACGTAACCGCAGCCTCAACGGCCGTCTTGAGTTTGTCCTTCATACTGCCGCTGACATCGAGAATGATGCCGACGCTGACCGGAATGTCTTCCGAAGAGAAGTAGACGATATCCTGTGGGACTTTATCTTCCGTGAGCTTGAAGTTTTCCTTCTCGAGCCCTGTAACGAAACGTCCGTCGCGAAGAGTGACTGTCACATTCGCCAGCACCAGATCGACGTCGACCTTAACACTGTGCGCGGATACCTTAGGCTCTTGCTGCTGCGGTGAACTGGACTGTTGCTGGGCAGACAGGGCACACGTCAGGATTGCGAAAACAAACACTGCCACCCCAGTTTTTCCTTTAGCCCGGTTCATGATCGTGTGCCTCCGGGGATCCGTCGGGTTCAAGCGAAAGACAATACGCTCATTATAGGTTTCGTGCCTAAACTCTAGCAATCCGGAAAATGTCGCTTTTTTGTAAGTCTTCTGTCGCAATTCCGGTACCGAAAGGCGCGGCGTCCGTTGATTCTAACTTGGCCGCCATGCCGCGACTGAAATTTAAACGCAGCCGACTACCGCCGGTCGGCAAATCGCCACTTTAAAGGAGGCGACACCCCCTCGCCCACCTAAGTTAGGACGGCAGCGGCATCGCAAAAGACGCGGTAGGTACCTGGACCTGTGCTGTCCCGCGTGTCGTGTCAGCTATCGCCTGTCGCGTGGTATAGTTTGAAGTCCCGCTTGGTGTGTGAAATGTGAATCCCGATAGCGCCATCGCCATCATCCCTGCCCGTTATCAGTCCACTCGTCTCCCTGGAAAACCTGTCATCGAAATTCGCGGTAAGACACTGATTGAGCACGTGTACCGGCGTGTTGAACAGGCGGGGTTGGTGGAGCGAATCCTCGTCGCAACAGACGACGAGCGGATCGCCCAGGCTGTCCGCCGCTTCGGCGGCAACGTAATCATGACGCGAACCGACCATGAGAGCGGCACAGACCGCCTGGCTGAAGTGGCGGCCGGGCTTCCGCCGGACGCCCTCATTGTCAATGTGCAGGGCGACGAACCGATGATCGAGCCCGGGATTATTGATCGCGCCGTCGCCGCGGCGCGGACCGGCGACGCGGAAATTGTGACGCTCCGAACCCCGCTAGTCGACCCCGCAGCAATCGCCGATCCCAATCGTGTGAAGGTTGTCGTCAACAGAGACGGTCTGGCGCTTTATTTCTCCCGGTCGCCGATCCCATCGAGTGGGACCACTTTTCTCCATCTCGGGTTGTATGTCTACCGCGCTGATTTTCTAAAGCGATTTTCCAGGCTGGAGCGTACGCCGCTGGAGATCGCCGAGCGCCTCGAGCAACTGCGGGCGCTCGAACATGGTTTTCGGATTCGTGTCGTTGAGGTCGAAAGCGCTTCTTATGGCATTGATACAGCTGCCGATCTCGAAAGATTCAAGAGATTCCTGGGAAAGACGTAGAGGAAAAAGCAATGGATAAGAAATACATCTTTGTGACGGGCGGCGTGGTTTCATCGTTGGGCAAAGGACTGGCCGCGGCTTCCATCGGTTGCCTGCTCGAAAGCCGGGGGTTCCGGGTCAGCTTGCTCAAGTTCGATCCTTATCTGAATGTCGATCCCGGCACCATGAGCCCTTACCAGCATGGCGAGGTATACGTCACCGATGACGGCGCGGAAACCGATCTCGACCTGGGGCATTACGAGCGCTACACGCACGCCGAATTAACGCGGCGGAACAACCTGACCACGGGTCGGATTTATCAGACCATTATCCAGAAGGAACGCAGGGGAGACTATCTTGGGAAGACCGTGCAGGTGATTCCTCACGTCACGAACGAGATCAAGGACGCGATCCGTCGGGTTGCCGAAACGGTCGATATCACCATTGTCGAAATAGGCGGAACAGTCGGCGATATCGAGTCGTTGCCTTTCCTCGAAGCCATTCGACAGATGCGCCAGGAAGTCGGGCGCGAAAATAGTCTGTTCATTCATCTCACCCTCGTCCCGTACATCTCCACAGCCGGCGAACTCAAGACCAAGCCGACGCAACACAGCGTCAAGGAACTTCTCGAAATCGGAATTCAGGCGGACATCCTTCTCTGTCGCACGGATCGCTACCTCGCCCCCGACATGAAGGGCAAGATTGCGCTGTTCTGCAACGTGTCTGAAGCAGCGGTGATCACCGCCAAGGATGTCAGCAGCGTTTACGAGGTTCCGCTGGTTTTGAGCGCGGAAGGTCTCGATGACCAGATTGTTCGGCTGCTCCACCTGCCCCAGACCGAACGCAACATGCAGCCCTGGGAAATGTTGATGGAACGCGTCAACAACCCGTTGGATGAAGTTTCCATCGGTGTTGTGGGCAAGTACGTTGCGCTCGAAGACTCATACAAAAGCCTGCGCGAAGCGCTCGTGCATGGGGGCCTTCAGCACAACCTGCGAACCCGGATCCACTGGGTCGAAGCGGAAAGCATGGAGTCTATCGACGGGCCGGCCAAACTCGCAGAGTTCGATGGAATCCTCGTCCCCGGAGGTTTCGGCAGGAGAGGAATTGCGGGCATGATCCGCGCCATTCAATATGCTCGCGAGGAGCGAGTGCCCTATTTCGGAATTTGTCTGGGTATGCAGTGTGCGGTTATCGAGTATGCCCGAAATGTTTGCGGTCTCACGGAAGCCAACAGCACCGAGTTCGAACAGAACACACCGCATCCCGTGATCTATAAACTCCGCGATCTGCTCGGCGTGGATACCATCGGTGGAACAATGCGGCTCGGTGCCTATCCGGCGAACCTCGCAGACGGATCTCGCGCGCACCGTGTCTATAACACCGCTGTGATTTCCGAAAGACATCGCCACCGTTACGAGTTCAATCGAGCCTTCGAGGAAACCCTGACTCGGAACGGTCTTGTTATTTCCGGCGTTTCGCCCGACAAGAATTTTGTCGAGATCGTAGAGGTTGAGGACCACCCATGGTTCCTCGCCTGCCAGTTCCACCCGGAATTCAAATCCAGGCCGCTCGAGCCCCATCCACTGTTTGCCTCGTTTATCGGCGCCGCATACGAACGCAAGTTGGCGCGCGCGAAGGCAGACCGCTACGCTGCAAAGCGCAAATGAGCTACGCCATCCCTGATTTCAAGCTCGACCTGCAGAAGGATTTCTTTCTCATTGCCGGGCCTTGCGTCATCGAAAGCCGTGAGCACGTTTTGTTTATGGCCAGGGAACTGAAGAAGGTCACGAGCGAATGTGGCATTGCGTTCGTCTTCAAGGCGTCATTCGATAAGGCCAATCGCAGCTCGATCCAGTCCTTTCGCGGTGCAGGCATGGAAGAAGGCCTCGAGATTCTGGCGGAGGCGCGTCGCGATGCAGGAGTGCCTATCCTGACCGACATTCATGAGGCCGCGCAGGCGGAAGAAGTCGGCCGAGTCGTGGATGTGCTTCAGATTCCTGCATTCCTTTGCCGGCAGACCGACCTCATCGTCGCGGCCGCGAAAACCGGGCGGCTCGTGAACGTCAAGAAGGGGCAGTTCCTCGCGCCCTGGGAAATGAAGAATGTCGTCGAGAAGGCCCGTCAGGCAGGAAGCACGCGATTCATGCTCACCGAACGCGGCGCCTCGTTCGGCTACAACAACCTCGTGGTGGACTTCCGTTCTTTTCCCATCATGAAGACCTTTGGCTGTCCCGTTATTTTCGATGTTACGCACAGCCTTCAGCTCCCTGGCGGCCAGGGACAAAGCTCCGGCGGGCAACCGCAATACATTCCACATCTGGCGAGAGCTGGTGTCGCCGCCGGCGTCGACGGATTGTTTATGGAGGTTCACGACAACCCGGCCAAAGCACTGTCGGATGGGCCCAACGCGCTGGATCTCGCGTTGCTTAAACCGTTGCTCCTGCAGCTGGTCCGTTTGCGCGCCGCGCTGAGTTAGCTTCCGTTGCAGGACTCAACTCCTGTAACCCTCTATCCGATCGAACCGTATACTCCCTTTAGGGGTAGTTCACGCAGATTCCCCTGATTGAT
>DASTBJ010000196.1:0-6313 GCA_035712125.1 Terriglobia bacterium | reverse complement strand
CAGAAGGAGGGCATTGGCATAACGCAGAGGATATAAGAATCGAAGCACCACTCCGGCCGCTGCGGTATAGAGCGACAGGCGAATGATGTCTTCGGTCAAATCGTCGGGGAGCCACTCCAAGATATCGGTATATAAGAATCCGGCAAGCACCAGTCCAACGCCAAGGTAAAGGAGGATTCGCGATGCGGCCCGGAGAACCGTTGTCCTGTCGTTCATGCTGCTGCGTTTACGAAGATTCATGTCCAGGTCTGTCTGGCCGGGAGAATTGTAGACGTTCCGGCTTTTGCGGCCGAGTATTCTTTAAGATACGGTCCGCAACACTTGCACACGTTGGAAGGTTTTGCTTATCCTCGGGGGCGGTCTGACGGCGTCGACGCATGCGATCTAAACAACGTTACGCACGCCCGATTTCTCGGCGTGAAACCCTTCCAGCATTGCAATGAAGGAACGTCTTCCCGTGCCAACAGTCGTTCTATCAGCAGAAAACCGCACCGGCATCGAGCCCGGCAGCGGCGCCGGCGGTGAAGCGATGAGGCTCGCGGTTATCCTTCCGTGTTACCTCGTGGAAAAGCACATTGCTCGGGTCATCGCTGCTCTGCCCGACTGGGTCGCGTACATTATTGCGGTTAATGACGGCAGCACCGATCGCACGGGCGAGATTCTGGCTGGACTCGCGCGCAACGAGCCGCGCTTGCATGTTCTGACGCACGCGGAAAACCAGGGGGTCGGTGCAGCCGTAGTTACCGGCTTCCAATTGGCTCTGAAGTTGGAAGCCGACGTCGCCGTCAAGATTGATGGCGATGGGCAGATGGATCCGGCAGAATTGCCGCGCCTGCTCGTGCCGCTTCTGGATGGAAGCGCGGATTACGCAAAAGGCAACCGGTTTCGCAGTGCGACGGACTTCGGCCAAATGCCCCTGGCGCGCACCTTCGGCAACATCGCACTGACTTTCCTGAACAAATTAGCCTCAGGCTACTGGTACGTTTTCGATCCTCAAAACGGCTATGTCGCTATCCCTCGGGAATGGCTACAACGGCTCCCGCTGGATCGCCTCGACAAAACTTTCTTTTTTGAAAACTCGCTCCTGGTCGCCTTGAACATTGAAGGAGCCCGTATCGCAGATGTCCCGATGCGCGCCGTCTATGGGGAGGAAAAATCCAACCTGAGGATTCCTCAGATCCTCCGGGCATTTCCGATTCGCCTGTTGCGCGCGACAATACACCGGCTTCTCGTCAAGTATGTGATTTACGACGTCTCCCCGATTTTCGTGTACCTTCTGACCGGATGGGTTCTCCTCCTGTTCGGTTTAACTTTTGGCGGATATCATTGGCTAGCGTCCGTCCAAAGCGGCAGGGCCGCGTCCACCGGCACCGTTATGCTTGCGACGCTTCCGATTATCATCGGGTTCGAACTGTGCCTGCAGGCCCTTCACCTGGACATCGTTCAATCGCCTCGGCCGGGCGGCCCTTACCGGCGAGTTCGCGTCGAGGATGTTCCGTCGTATTTCACAAGCGAGGCACGAGATATCGGGTCTGTATAATCTGAAACTACGATTCACGGGCGGAAATCGATTCGGCTAAGCGGCGTAACTGGCTGACAGTAGCGCGCTGCTGTGCATCGATCTTCGCCTGCGGAATCTCCTCGGTCGCAAGATCTGTGTAATGCTCCGGAAGGATTAGCGAGTGGTCGAACCCGGGAGGGACGGACTCAATATCAAAGTCCGCGTCGGTAAGGCCTTCGTATTTCAGAGCCGCGTTCGTCCAGTTAAAGAGCCAGAACTGGAAAACACCAAACAGCCGCGGGTGCCTTCGGGATCGAGAGAGGACCAGCAAAAAGCCGCGCATCGTATAGAACATCACGCGGGGGCGTGCGGCGATTTGAAGTGCACGCCGCATGAGCATCCTGACAGCGCCCGGACTCTTGAAAACCATCGAGATGTACTTGCCCAGGCTGCCGTAGCCCTTCGACTTCAAGGGTACATAGTTCCCACGATCAAGATTGTCCAGAAAGTTCCGGAGCTTTGCATATTGATAGCGGCCCTCACAGAAGCGAGACACGAAGGATCTGTAGCCGGCAATCATCTCTCGCCGCGGCATCAGGTAACGGATGTTGGTGCAATATTTGTACCCGCCGAGGCTGTTCTTGTTGTTTCGAAGTCGCCCGGACAGCTTCATCCGGCGGAACAGAGGAGTCCCGGGCAACGCTGTCAGCAGCGACGGATCTCCCGAAATGAGGCCGGCATTTGCCATTCCTTCAAGCGTCAGTTGGAACGAAGCGGGGGTGTCCGAGTCGAAGCCGAAGATGAGTCCGGCAACGACGGCGAAGCCGTAAGACTGAATATCCCGCAACGCGGCGATCATATCCGTCGCGGTGTTCTGTACCTTGGCGGTCTCAAGCAGCGAATTATTGCTGAAGCTCTCAACGCCGATAAAGAGCATGTCGAAATTCGCCTGTCGAAGTTTGCGGAGAAGTTTCGGGTGTCTGGCCACGTTGATCGTCAGCCACGTATACAGGGCGACGGAACGGCCGGTACGTTCCTGCCATTCGATGATCCGGTCGAGAACGTCTTCGGCCCACTTCAGGTCGCCGATAAAATTATCGGCTGCACAGAGTACCTGTTTGATGCCGAGACGGGCCATGTGATCCAGTTCGGACACGATGTGGTCGGGAGGGAAGTTATGAGCCCGATTGTTGTCTGGCAGAACGCGGATGTCGCAGAACTCGCACAGGAACGGACATCCTCTTGAAACTTCAAGGACTCCCCCGTAGTAGCGGCTGTACGTCTCATTGAGGAAAGGGCGGTAGAAAGGTCGCACTTTCCTCACGTCGAAACGTTCTCGGGTTTCGATTATCTTTGGCAGTTTTTCGTGCTTCTCAAAAGACCGGAGAAACCCTGGAAACATCTCTTCGCCGTCACCGATGAAGATGTGATCGAACATCGCGAGTTTAGCGTCCTCGCCGGCCTGCTTGAGCGACCAGGTAATCGGGCCCCCGATAACGAACGTAGAATCGGGGTGAAGGCGGCGCAACTGCGCGTGAACAGAAACGATTGTCTCGTAGTCCTGATTGATGCCGCTGAAGACGAACAGGTCGGCTCGCGGAACGTGGTCGGCCTTATCGAACCGCATGTCCAACAGTCGAAGAACATAGCGTTCGGGCTCCTCAACGTACGCAGCCAACGTATAAGCCCATACTGGCATGAACATCGCCCCGTACTGTTGCGTCTCGGCAAGAAATGCATCGGGAGAATGGACGAATGCGATGTTGATGAGGTCGTTATTCATGCCGTCCTTCGGCTGCGTCCTGATCGGACCGGCTTCATACTAACATCAAGCTGACGGCAAGCGCCCTCAATGCCATTTTTGGCGAAGATGCTCCGTAATCAGTTTTCCGACGGTTTCTCCATGTGGTCGATAACCAGGACTTCGATCTCGCCTTTGCCCTTCTCGAGTCTCAAACCGAGTTCTTCTCGAAGGGCTTCCTCAAACGATGGGCCAAACGGTGCGTCCGGATCGCGTCTCCGCTCGTCTGTGATGAAGCGAACGTTCACATCATAGCTGCCGTTGAGGCCGGTGCGATCGACAACAGGAGCTTTCATCATTTGTCCGGCCGTCGCGACGATCTTGTCGATCGAAACGGCGTGACAGGCCCACCGAGCTCCCTCCTTCCAAAGGCTGACGCCGCAAGTGCCTGCCCCCGGCTTAAACACACGACCCTCGATGGTCAATTCCATCGGCCCCTCGGTCGCCGGACTGAGTTTCGCTCGATCCTTATCCACGACCAGAGCGTATTGCGTGATCTGCCTCTTCTCACGATGCGTTTTGAACTTGAATCTGTCTTCAAGGAGAGACTGAACCATCAGCTTGACCTGTTCGTCGGTTGCTCCGTCCGGTATTCGGGCGTTAATGTCGTACCACTTCCAGGATTCGGCGAATCGCTCGTAGCCATCCACCTGGTAGGTCGCAGTTATATCGTACGCATAATTCACCAGCGCAAAGATGCGGGTGTTGTTCATTATAAAGAGCTGGCCGGAGCGGCGCGGCCGGCTCAAATCCGACGGGCCGTTGTTCGTGTTTTCCCTTACGGATGTCACTTCAAACTCCGGCCGTTGCGCGAAGGCGATCCAGTGCGGCGCGAATGCCGCGGCGGTGGCGAGACCGGCCAGCGCAATCGCAGCGATGGAAATGGCCCGGCGAGCCGCTGCCGTAGAGAACACCCGGCCCTGCCGAACCAGCATTTCGACCCGCACGCGCAACCGCGACCGGCTCGAGAAAATTCCCGATGCCAATACGGTATTGCGCGCGTCGATCCTCAATTCTGCGATTCGTATCAGAGTTTCCGCGTAGGAATCTGCCGCTCCCGTGCGCGCAACAACCCAGTCGTCGCAGGCAACTTCGCGCTCGCGTGCAATCTGCCTGAGGATCCACCAGACCACCGGATGAAAGGAAGCGACCGCCACGACGCTGCGCCCGAGAATGTTCAGCCAGTCATCGTAGCGGGCAATGTGGGCGCACTCATGAAGCACGACGCAATGGAATTCCTCAGGGGTTATTTGTCCGCGCAAATGCTCGGGTATGAGGATTGCCGGCTTTAGAAAGCCTACAGCCATGGGAGAGGCGATTTCTCTCGACACGAGTAATCCAACTTTTCGGCGTATATCGGGAAGCGGATACTCTTGAGCCGTGGCTCGTCCTTTTACTCCGCGCAGGTACAAGTAGCTGCAGATCATCCGGAAGACCTGCCATGTGAACACCAACGACCATATTGCAAAAACCCACAGTGGCCATCTGGCGTTGCGCTGACTGGTGACAGCGACAAACGTCGTCGGAATGGGCGACGCCAATGGGGCGTCAACCTGCGCTGGTAACGAGTGCTGAAGAGCCGGGATCGATGGACCCTGCACCGGTCGTTCGGGTGCGGGACGAGCGCGATGGATCCACGGCAGTGTGAGCACAATGACCAGCGTAATGCCCCAGATGATGTAGCGCGTTGCGGCGTTCAAACGGGTTTGCGAGAGCCTCAAGCCCAACCAGACGGCCGCGACCACAATGGCCGACTGCCAGAGCGTATTCAGGACGGAATCCACGATAAATGTGACGGCGTTCATTTACGGACCCCTTTCTCCTGCAGCAGTTTGCGAATGCTCTTTAGTTCTGTCTCATCCAGCACGTCGTCCTCGAGAAGGTTCAGCACCAGTGCGCCGGCGGAGTCTCCGAAGAACCGGCGCAGCAGGTGGCGGACGGCACTGCGCGTCGCGTCCATGCGACCGACGACAGGACGATAGACAAAGGCGCGGGCTTCCTTTGCTTTTGCGTGTTTCAGAAAACCTTTCTTCTCGAGAATCCTCATGGTGGTGAGGACGGTGTTGTAGGCAAGGTTCAGGTCGCGAGGAAGAGACGCAGTGACATCCGCGACAGTCGCTTTTTCCTTCATCCAGACAATGTTCATGATCCGGAGTTCGGCTTCCGTAAGATGTGAGGGCTTCCTGGGCGTCACTCGCACTCCTTCAACTAAATGTTTAAGAGTTGATGAACTCTACAGCCGTCTGGCGTTCGGCGTCAACTAAACATTTAAGAGATAATGCTGGGTCTTTAACCCGAATCAGCAACGCGGCGCAACGATTGGGCAGTTCCCAATCAGCGGAGTACACCATCCCGAAGCGCTGTCAGCATATCGGTCAGAGCCTCCTCAGCGATGGACTCGGCGATTTTGCTAATGCCTCCGAAGGTTAAGAAGTCGAAAAAACCTACAAAGGAACCGAGTGAACGGCTGAGGCCAATGGTCTCGCACTCAACGATGACTCCGCCATCGTGCTCGGAAAAACGCCAATACGAATTTAATCTCCAGAGGTACCCGTCGTCACGACCGGGCAAATACTCATTACCCTCTTTGTCCAATTGACGAATCCTTGTCGCAACGCTCTTGCTGGACGCGCGGCCAATACCGTGATGGCTGTAGACAACCCTGTGATCGGTGTTGAACCGGGCCGTTACTGTCCATTTCGAGCGCTTCATCCGCAAGAAGACGTCGTACGTATCGCCGTCCTGTCTCTTAAGCGAAGACTGCTCAATGTCCACGAAATAGTCTTTATGTCTGTCGTAATCTCGGACCCAGCGGAGGACGTCCTGCAGACTTTTGCGGGGCACGTATATCGCGCCCAGCCAGTGGTGAATCGTGCCGTCCGTGACCTTGATTTGCTTCTTTGCTTCATCTTTCGTCTCCAACTCTTCGATATGGACTTTTTTCGTTTTCTTTACATCGCTCTTGGAACGAACAAAGGCAGCGGAATTGTTCAGCTGATTCTGAATGTCAC
>DASTBJ010000195.1:0-3789 GCA_035712125.1 Terriglobia bacterium | reverse complement strand
AACTGACCCGGCAAGGGTTTTGGGTTCTGGGTTCTGGGTTCTGGGTTCTGAGTCAAACCGGCTTACTCAGTACCCAAGACTCACGACTCAAAACGCCGCTAGCGAACCTCGCTCACTTTCCCTTCTTCCAGAATGACCGTCAGACTCCTGAAGTAAAGCGTCTCTTTCGACTTGGTCGAAATGGTCCCCCAGGGTTGCCCATAGCGCGACAGCACATCCGCTCTGGCAGTGCCGAGGGCGGGAGGTTCTACGGTACGGTCTGGTTCCGGTGGTGTGATGATCATCCGGGGCTCGTAGACTTCGATGAAGTCCGCGGCTGCGCCACCGGCCGGTGGAGCGGGCGGCAACGCATAGAGCGCCGGGTCGGGCGGCAGGACTTCAACCTGTTCCGGCACGGCATACACACCGGGAAGTTGGCCGGGAATCGGCGGCGGCATCATGTAGGGGTAGTAGTAATACGGGGAATAGAACGGATAAAACGGATCCAGATACCCCCCGCCTACGACGATGACGTCGTCATGTCTGTCCCGGCGATCGTTTCTGATCTCCCTTCCCACCGCCGATGCAGCCACAGGTCGTTGCCGGGCAGCTGAATTTCCGAGAGATGGGTTTCCCCTGTAGGGAATGACAGGAGGGACGGGATTTCCAATGGTCCCGATAAGCGGAGATACGCGTGTTTCAGTCCTTTGAGATGCAGCGGCAGCAGCAACAGGCCTTGAAACGACAGGACCACCCCCTCGAGCGCCGCCACCACCCGCTGGAGGGCCTGCGGGACCGCCGCCTCCCCCTCTGCCACCCCGCTGTGCCGAAACTTCGGGCACAATCGCAAGCAGGATTGCCAGGGTTAACGCCGTCTGGATTTTCATAAGACCTCCCGGGTTGTGCTCCGCGTGGACGCTCCTCTTAGACGTTCCGGAAATGACTTTCGTTCGAAAGAATACATTAACTGGTTCCTGACTAAAAGTTCAGGGCGCTGCCGAAGGGCGATTGATACTATTTTGCGCGGCCGCAGAGACGCAGCCGAACGTCTGAGTCGTAAAAGTAACGAGGTTTTTTCAATGTCTTTTTCGGATTCCGCGTACATGCGGTTATACGATGCGATCGATTCCTATCTGCTTGAAAAGTGCATCACGCTGTCCAACACACCGGTGGGCACATACATCCGCGAATCCACCTGGGAGTTTCCGGTTATCGAAGGCATCCATGTCCTGAGTATCGCGATGTCGGTTGGAATGATTCTGTGGTTCGATCTCCGGCTGCTTGGAGTCAACATGCGGCCGCGCCCGATCTCGGAAATCTTCAGGAACATCTACTGGTGGATGGTCGGAGGGTTTTTGGCTGCGATCCTCAGCGGATTCCTGCTTTTCTGGGCAGAGGCGGACCGCGCTTTTCCAAATATCTTCGCCCGGCTCAAATTCATCGGATTGTTGCTCGCAGGGCTGAACATCCTGTACTTCCACCTTGGAACTCAACGACATCAGTCGGATTGGGATAATGACGTCAGCCCGCCCTTCCGGGTTCGTGCTGCCGGGTTTCTGTCTATCACGTTATGGGTTGTGGTTGTCGCGGCAGGCCGGTTGATGGCCTACACGTTTTGAGGTGCAGCCATGATACGTGAGTCGTTAGGACCGTTGTTCGACTGGCTGTCGCAATCATCGATTGGTACCGCCGTCGCGGACTCCAGGTATGCCTTCGCGGTTATCGAGGTCTTTCACCTGTTCGGGATCATTCTTCTGCTCGGCAGTGCGTCTCTCATGGCGCTTCGGCTGGCGGGACTGACAATGCGAGAACAGAAGGTGTCGGAAGTCGGCCGCCAGCTCGGCTGGTATACCTTTGCCGGACTGATGACGATGATCGTGACAGGGGTGTTGATGGTCGCCTCGATCCCAAACAAGTACTACAACAGCGGACCCTTCTGGTGGAAGATGGGCTTCTTCTGGGCGGGTGTCGTGTTTCACTTCACGATCTATCGCAAAGTGACAGGTTTCGATCGCGTCGGATGGCTGCTCGGCGGTTTCACCGCGCTAGCGGTGGTGGTGCTCTGGTATGGGACGGGCGCTTTCGGACGTGCGATCGGCTTTTTCTGACGCACACTGTTTTTCCATTGAAGATCGCAACCTATAACGTCAATTCCATCCGGATCCGAATCGACACAATCCTCGCGTGGCTCGAGTCGCATTCCCCGGACGTGCTGTGCGTGCAAGAGACAAAGTGCCAGGACGACGAGTTTCCCCTTCTGGCGCTGAGCTCAGCGGGTTACCACATCCGCCATCGCGGCATGAAGTCGTACAACGGAGTCGCCGTGTTCAGCCGGGAGCAACCGAGCGAGGTCGCTTATGGTTTCGACGACGGGTCTCCGGATCCGGATGATGCCCGTTTGATGCGCGCCGTGATCGGCGGCATTCCGATTATCAACACCTACGTCCCGAATGGGTTCAAAGTCGACACGCCCAAACACGAATACAAATTGCAGTGGTACGCGCGCTTGCGACGTTACTTTGAAAAGCACCTGTCGCCGGACAAGCCGGCAGTATGGTGCGGAGACATGAACGTGGCGCCGGAGCCGCTGGATGTGCACAGCCCGGAAAAACATCTGCGGCATGTGTGTTTTCACGAGTCGGTGCGAAAGGCGTACAAGGAAACAGCAGCGTGGGGATTCATCGACGTTTTCCGGCACTTACATCCGGATAAATTGCAGTACACGTTCTGGGATTACCTTCGGCCTAGTTCAGTCGAGAGGAACAAGGGCTGGCGGATCGATCACATCCTCGCGACTCGCCCGCTGGTGGAAAAGTGCCGGGTGGCGGACGTGGATGTGGGGCCGCGGCGGCAGCCTCGCGCATCAGACCATACCTTCACGTGGGCGGAGTTTGAGTTGTAAGGGGGACGCAGCAGCCCGACGGGGTTTACTTCCCCGGCAGCCACAACGACCGGCCCGTTAGTTCCCTGTGATCCAGCCCGGCGGCTTTGTCCATCAGCGCCAGCCGCTCCGGCAAGGCGACCGTAAATCGCCACTCGTCGCTTCGACCGCCGGCTGCGGCGGAGTCGCGACTAAAGCTGTCCCACCATGGCGATAACTTCTTCGCAATAGGCTCGACCACCAGCACCGGCGAACCGCGCGATGCCGCCGCCAGCATCGACTCGAGGCACCGCTGCCTCCCGTCGTCTGGCAACTCATTAAGGATGAATGCCGCGACGAGCGCGCACCCGCCGGGCAACCGGAACGTGTTGAGATCCAGTGCTTTCGCTGATCCGTCGAGGCCAAACGCTGTATACGTCCAACGAGCCTCTTTCGCAGCCCACGGGTTCCGATCCACGCCCACCACCCGCGGAACGGGACTCATTTCCGACGCCCATGCCGCGCCGGCGACCCCCGTTCCACAGCCCAGATCCAGCAATGCCGGGACCGCCGCGTTTGCCGCGCCCAGCGCGCGGACAATCTCCCGAACCAACAGAAAATGAAGGGGCCCGAAGAATGTGGCGAAAGCCGCCCGTTTCCCTGCTCCGTCGAGCGCGGCACCCGTGCCGAGCCGGCTGCGCCGCTCGATGTAGAGCGAGGAGAGCGCCTGGACGCTACGGCGAACCTCCTGGAAGCTAAGGGACTTACGGTGACGGTCGTCGAGAGCGTCAAGCCATTGAATAAACGGATCCATGTTGGAACGCTTCTATAGTATTGCGTGTCTAAGAAATTCGTCCCCTCGACGTTATCCCATTTGAAGGGCGCATGAACGAAATCGAAAAATCCCGCTGGATCGCCGAAGCCCTCAAGCTCCATGAGAGTTCGCTTCT
>DASTBJ010000194.1:0-9635 GCA_035712125.1 Terriglobia bacterium | reverse complement strand
CGGAGTCCCGGTGCGAGCAGCGGGGGAGAAGCGGCGGTGCTCGCAATTGGAGGTTCGGCGCTTGGACTCGGCAGTGACATCGGAGGAAGTGTCCGACTGCCCGCGAACGCTTGCGGCGTGGCGTCGCTCAAGCCGACGTCTGGCAGGCTTCCCGGCGACGGCCACATCGCACTCTTCCCGGCTCAAGAATCCTTGATGGCTCAGCCCGGCCCACTTGCACGATCGGTAAAAGACCTGTTGCTCGCAATGCGCGTGCTGACCAGCACAGATCCGCGCCCATTCAAAACCCTGGATCCAGCCGCCGTTCGCAGCTTGCGCATCGGTTTCTATACGGACAACGGCATAATTGCGCCGTCTCCTGCTATACGCCGCACCGTGACGATGGCAGCCCGTGCGCTCGATGCGCAGGGCTTCAGTGTCCGGGAGTGGCAACCCCCGAACGCGGAACTGATGTGGTGGGTTTACATGGCGCTACTGCTCACCGGGGGGCTCGTGAAGGCTCGCGAGGTATCGCGAGGAAGCAAGCTGTCATGGAGTGTCCGGCAGATGCTCTTAACGGGCATGCTTCCCGGCGTTTCTTTCCGCATTGCGAGAGCTATCTTGAGTATTGCGGGTCAGTCACGGATGGCCGAAGGAATTGGCTATTGTGCGGAAACATACGATCAAGCACTGAAGCGGCGCGAACATGTGTGTAGCGACTTCATGAACGCGCTGGATGCTGCGCGAATTGACGCGATTCTTTGTCCCGTCTTCCCTACGCCGGCCTTGCGTCATCGTGTGAGTCCCTTCATTAGCGACGGTTTAACGTACACGGCAATCTACAACCTCCTGGGCGTGCCCGCCGGGGTGGTTGCTGCGTCGCGCGTTGGCGATGCCGAGGAGAGCGACCGACGACCTGGGCTTAGTCTGGCGGGCCGCGCAGCGAGGAACGTTGAGGCCGGGTCCGTGGGCTTGCCCGTCGGCG
This sequence comes from Terriglobia bacterium, assembly GCA_035712125.1. GTDB lineage: Bacteria > Acidobacteriota > Terriglobia > 20CM-2-55-15 > 20CM-2-55-15 > DASTBJ01. Next base: position 8,671 of record DASTBJ010000194.1, on the reverse strand, counting down.
TTCAGGTCATCGCGCGACACGGGCGCGAAGACATAGTGCTCGGAGTAATGATGCTGCTCGAAGAGCACTTTCGAGCGCAGCATGGCGGCCAATTCCGTCCACCTTTGATTAACTTACGCTGATGGGCGTGCAGAGCGTCGTACTCGGCGGCTGTTCGTGCCAGAGAATCGGTGTGCACCCATGATTGACGAGGCTCTTCAATCCGATGTTCTGGACCGTCTCGAGCGCGACGACGCACTGCCCGACACGGTCGCGCATCTTGTGCTTGCGGCGCTGCTCGGAGAGATCGAAGAGTGCCTTGGCGGAAAAACCATGTCGCGTCCTTTGCCGCCGGCGAAGCTTGCCACGCCGCCCGTTCGCGCGTTCATCGAGTCGATCGCAGTCGAAGGCTTTCGAGGAATCGGGACAGAAGCAAAGCTGTCACTTCGGGCGGGACCGGGTCTGACGCTTGTTGTCGGGCGCAACGGGTCGGGCAAGTCCAGCTTTTCGGAAGCGTTCGAATTGCTGCTGACCGGAGAGAATCAGCGGTGGAGTTCGGGTCGCGCGAAGATCTGGAAAGAAGGCTGGCGCAACCTGCATCATCCTGCATTCACGCGCATCGAAGCGAAACTATCGATCGACGGCAGCGCCGAATCTTGCACGGTGGCGAGATCGTGGCATGCCGGTGAACCACTCGAGAGCGGTACCGCCACGGTTCTTCACAACGGTAAGGCGGCTCCTCTTTCCTCGCTGGGTTGGGAGGAACCTCTCGCAACGTATCGTCCGTTTCTTTCCTACAACGAACTCAGCTCGATGCTGGAAGAAGGACCCTCACGACTGTATGACGCACTCGCATCCATTCTGGGACTCGATGATCTGCTTGCGGCGGCCGACGCGCTGAAGCAGACACGAACGTCGCGCACCAGCGTCCATAAAGCGGTTCTCGCGCAGCTCGATCAGATTCGTGGAAGTCTTGCGAACCATCCTGATGCGCGGTCTGCGCAATGTCTTGAAGCGCTCGCCGGCAAGTCCTGGCAGTTGGACCGCGTCTCGAAACTCATGGTTGGAGATCGTGGGACCGAACAGGATGTGGAAACGCGTCGCCTGCAAGAGCTCGCCAACCTTCAAGGTCCGGATCCCGCAGCGGTCACTGCCGGAGTTAAGGCGTACCGATCGGCGCTATCCGCTCGCGACGCTGTCGCTGCGACCGATTCCGGAAAGGCGCGGCGACGCGCGGAGATTCTCGAAAAGGCGCTCTCGTTCCATGAACACGCGGGTGACGGCGACTGTCCGGTATGCGGGGAGCGCTCGGCGCTGAACCAGCAATGGCGCGCCGAAACCGAAGACGAAGTGCAAAGACTTCGAAGTGAAAGCGAAGCCGCCGATCTAGCCAGCCGCAATTTGTTCCAGGCGGAGCGAAGCCTGCGTCTATGGATTACCGCACCGCCGAAATCGATCACGGATCCCGAACTGATGGAACTGTGGAATCGGTGGAAGCAGACGGAGTCGGAAGTAGGAAACGATCTCGCCGCGCATCTGGAATCGCTCGCTCCTGCGCTGGACCAGGCGATCCAGAAGGTGCGCCAGCAGGCACAGTCGGACCTCCAGAAAAGGCAGGACCTCTGGCGACCTATTGCCCAGGCTCTCGCGGAGTGGCTTCCGGGGGCGAGAAAGATGCAGTCCGAACTTCATGCCGTAGGCTCGCTGAAATCCGCTGAAGACTGGCTGCGCACGACTGCGTTAAAGATTCACAATGAGCGTTTCGAGCCAATCAAGGACCGCGTGATGCGCATCTGGGAACTGCTGCGAACGCGCAGTCATGTGCAACTGCAAGATGTGACGTTTCAGGGCAAGTCCACCGCGCGTCGCGTTAATCTGGAAGTCACCGTTGACGGAACACGCGGCGCCGCGCTGGGTGTGATGAGCCAGGGAGAGTTGCACTCGCTTGCGCTCTCTCTGTTTCTACCTCGGGCGACGCTGGAATCGAGCCCGTTCCGGTTTATCTTGATCGACGATCCTGTTCAATCCATGGACACAGCGCGTGTCGACGGTCTCGCGCGGGTTTTGGAACTGGTATCGAAGAAGCGGCAGGTGGTGATTTTTACGCACGACGATCGATTGCCTGAGGCGCTCCGTCGCCTCCAAATTCCGGCAAACATTATCGAGGTGCTCAGGAGCGATCGGTCGGTGGTGGAACTGCGCGAAGTTGCGCAACCTGGGTGAGGCAGTGTTTGAACGATCGCAGACCGCTAAAAGGGCAGTTCTAAAGTGCTTTGGCGCCAAAATCCTGATATAAAGATGGGACACGGGATACAGATAAATCATGGCGGATCAGTTCAATAGGCTAAAGACGCGTAGAGAAGTAATAAAGGTTGCGATTGGCGCGGCCGGAGTCGTTATCGGAGCGCCGATTTTGGGGTTTGGACGGGCATCAGCCCAGGGGGCTGCGCCACCGAACATGGTGAAATTGGCTGATGATTTGTTCATCGTGCAGATGCCGAATGAAGCCAATGTCGTAGCACAAATTGATTCGAAAGGCGTTGTGCTTGTCGACGGCGGATCGGCGGCGGGGTCGGATGCGTTGTTGAAGGCCGTCGCGGGACTGCCCGGTGGCGGCACGGTCCAGACCTTATTCAATACCCATTGGCATCCGGAGCAGACGGGTTCGAACGAGCGGCTGGGCAAGGCCGGCGCGGCGATCATCGCACATGAGAACACCAGGCTCTGGCTGACCCAGAACGTGACGCCGCCGTACAGCGGCGGAAAGACCTTCAAAAAGCTGCCGAAGATCGCGCAACCGAATAAGACGTTTTACACGACCGGGACACTGGATTCCGGAATCAGATATGGCTACATCTCCGATGCGGCGCATACCGACGGTGATATCTATGTCTACTTTCCAAAGCAGAACGTGCTGGCAGTAGGCGACGCGGTGTCCGGTCAGGGCTGGCCGGTAGTCGACTGGTGGACCGGAGGGTGGATCGGCGGCATCGTTGGGGGCCTTAACCGACTGCAAACAGTGGCCAATGCCGAAACGCGGATCGTTCCGGCTCGCGGACCGGCGCTAAGCCTGGCGGACCTCAGGGCACAATCGGAGATGTTTGGCACCATCTATGGGCGGCTGAGTCAGATGATCAACGCCGGGAAAGGGCCGAGCGAGGGCGTAGAGGCGAAGCCGGCGAAAGAGTTTGAAGCAAAGATGGGGAATGCGGATGAGTTTATCCGCCGGTCGTTTGAGAGTTTGTGGGCGTATGTGTCGCCGGATGCGTGAAAAGGGTATTTATGAAGAAGTCAATTGCACTGATTGCTGTTATCGCGGTAGGGGCTGTGATTACCGCACCTTCTTTTCAATCGGCGCAAACTGCGCAGGCCGGCCAGAACTCCGCGGCCACGGCGGCGCAGCTCGCGACGATCAAGGAATACTGCGGGACATGTCATAACGACAGGGCGAAGATGGCGGGCGTGAGTTTCGACGGACTCACAGTGGCGAGTGTTGGGGAACATGCCGAGATCTTCGAGAAGGCCGTGAAGAAAGTTCGCGGACGTGTGATGCCGCCGCCAAACGCGAAGCAGCCCGATGCAAAAACCTCGGACGCGTTGGTTGCCTGGATGGAAGACACGCTCGACAAGGCCGAAACCAAAGCGCACATTCGGGACAAAGTCGTGCTGCACCGGCTCAACCGCAAGGAATATGCGAACGCGGTCCGCGATCTCCTGAGCGTCGAGTTTGAAGCAGACCGCATCCTGCCCGCAGACGACGTCGTCGAAGGCTTCGATAACATCGCGACGGCTCTGCAGGTCTCGCCATCATTTATTGAACAGTATGTCATTGCAGCGCGCCTGGTGGCGGTGAAGGCTCTCGGCCGTGGGGATGCGCGCGCCTCCGGTTGGACGTTCCGCGCCGGACCCGGTTCGCAACTCACGCACGTTCAGGGTCTCCCGCTCGGCACGCGCGGCGGTGTTCTCGGCAAAGTCGATCTCCCGGCCGACGGCGAGTACGTCGTCAATATTCCGGATCTTGTGACCCACATCTGGGGCAACGGCATGGAGTTCGAGAATCCGCTGATCGTTACACTCGACAATAAGGTTGTGTACGAAACCGTGATCGGCGGCGAAGAAGACATGAAGCAATACGACCAGATCCTGGATGGTGCGTTGGATCGGGTCAACATTCGCCTTAAGAACATCAAGTTCTTCGCTACGGCCGGACCGCACAAGATCGGTGTCACGTTCAAGCGCCGCACATTCGCCGAGTCCGACGATCAGCAGGAAATGTTCGGGCCTGGTGGCGGGCAGGATCGTCTCTACCGCATCCCCTCGTTCCAGCTTCAGGGACCGTTCAACGTGAAAGGCCTCAGCGCGACACCGAGCCGCGAACGCATCTTTTCCTGTCATCCGGACAAGGGTGCGAATGCAGCGACGTGCTCAAAGCAGATCATGTCCACCATCGCTAAGCGCGCGTATCGGCGGCCCGTCAATGACGAAGACCTGAAGGAGCTTCAGGTTTACTACGACGAAGGTTTCAAGCAGGGTGGCTTTGAGTCCGGCATCCGCAGCGCAATCACCGGCATTCTCGCGAGCCCGTTTTTCCTCTATCGCGCAGAACGCGTTCCGGCGTCCGTGCGTCCCGGAGAAAGCTACAAGATCACCGATCTGGAACTGGCCTCGAAGCTGTCGTTCTTCCTGTGGAACTCGATCCCCGACGACGAATTGCTTGACCTCGGCATTGCCAACAAGCTCAGCCAGCCTGCAACCCTCGAGAAGCAGGTCAAGCGGATGCTTGCGGATCCGCGGTCGGACACCCTGGGCAGCAACTTTACGCACCAGTGGTTGGATATGAAGCGGCTCGATGAGATCGTGCCGGATTCTGTGGTATTCCCGTATGCGTCCGGTCGAAACGATCCGCGCGAGGATTTCCGCACGGAACTCTCGCTGTTTGCCGACAGCATCTATCGCGAAGATCGCAGTGTCGTCGACCTGATGAGCGCGAATCACACGTACCTCAACGAGCGGCTTGCGCTGCACTACGGAATCACCGACGTGAAGGGTGATCGGTTCCGCCGCGTTGAGCTGAAGGAGTCGACGCGGTGGGGACTGCTCGGCAAAGGCGCGATCCTGATGGCGGCCGCATATCCGAACCGAACCTCGCCCGTGCTGCGGGGTGCGTTCATTCTGAAAGACATCCAGGGTGTGCCGCCGGCGATGCCTCCGGCGGATGTACCGACGCTGAACGACGCTGATATCGGGACGCAAAAGGCATTGACGGTAAGGGAACTGATCGCGAAGCATCGCGCGAGCCCGACCTGCTCGTCATGCCATGCGGTGATGGATCCACTGGGATTTGCGCTGGAGAATTTCGACGCGGTCGGTCAGTGGAGGGACAGGGATCGATATGCGGGCGCGATCATCGACGCGTCTGTCGATATGCCGGACGGGACCGTGTTGAAGGGGCCCGATGATTTGAGAAAGGCGCTGCTGCGGAAGCCCGATCAGTTTGTGCAGACGTTCACGGAGCGGTTGCTGATGTACGCGACGGGGAACAAGATCGAGTATTACGACATGCCGACGGTGAGACGGATTGTGGATGCCTCGGCGAAAGACGGGTATAAGTTCTCGTCGATTGTGCAGGGGATTGTCGGCAGCGAGCAGTTCCGTATGCGACGGGCGCCGGCGGCGGTGGCGCCGGCGGGAACTAAGGCGGCGAGTAAGTAAGTAGGGGCGGGTACGGCTCCCATGCCCCCCCTGAGTCAGGGGGGCAGCGCGACCCAAAGGGTCGCGCGAGCGGGGGTTCCGAAGCCGCATTCTTAAAGGGTTTGCCCAAGGAACCCCCCTTTTAGCCAAGGGATATCAGGTACGGGTTTTTGGCATGGGCGACTGGGCGTTCTGGGCGTAAAATGTACGGAATTAAAGCGGGTTACTAAAAACGGAGAGACGACATGTACATCACGAAGAAGCATGTATCACGACGGTTGGTTCTCAAGGGCATCGGCGCGAGCATCGCGCTCCCCCTACTTGACGCGATGAGCCCCGCCGCGACGGCGTGGGCGCAGACCCCGGCAGGCAAAACCCCGCCGCGGTTCGCCTTCATCGGCTTCCCCCACGGCGCCATCATGGACAAGTGGGTCCCCAAGGAAACGGGCACCGACTTCACCATGTCGTACATCCTTGAGCCGCTAAAGCCGTTTCAGCAGCACATGACGGTAGTCTCCGGCCTCCGCAACAAACCCGCGGAAACCTCCGAGCCGCACGGCTACATCGAGCAAGGCTGGCTCACCTGCGTCAAACCCTGGGACTTCGGCAAGGCCGGCCCGGATTCCGGCGTCAGCGCCGACCAGATCCTCGTTCGGCACATCGGACAAGAAACCCGCGTACCGTCACTCGAACTGACTACGGCTCCCGGCGGCACCCGCGTCGCGTGGCGCACGCCGACACAGTCTCTTCCGCAGGAAGGCAACCCGCGCGCCGTGTTCCAGAAGATCTTTGGCCAGGGCGACACCGAGCAGGAACGCTCCGAGATTCTCGCCGAAACCGGCAGCATCCTGGATCGTGTGAAGGGACAGGCGGCGCGCCTCCAGGCAAGCCTCGGCACGAGCGACCGGGCGATCGTCAGCGACTACCTTGACTCGGTGCGAGAGATTGAACGCCGCGTGGACATGGCTGCGAAAGCCGACAACAGTGCGCTCGACATTCCCGATGCGCCCGTCGGCACGCCGAACGACCTGAGCGCTCACATGAAGATGATGTACGATCTGATGGCGCTGGCATTTCAGGCCGACATCACCCGGGTGATCACGATTTCACTGGATCGCGAAGCCAGCATGCGGACGTACAACAACGTCGGCGTCTCCGAAGCGTTCCATCCGCTGTCGCATCACGGCAACAACGGCGCAAAGATGGACAAGCTTGCGGATATCCAGAAGTACCTCACTCAGGAGTTCGCGGGATACATCAAACGCCTCGAGTCGACGAAAGACGGGACCGGCACGCTGCTGGATCACTCCACGATTCTTTTCGGCAGCAACATGAGCGATAGCAACCGTCACAACAACGATCCGTTGCCGTCGGTGATTCTCGGGCATGCGAATGGCCGCATCAAGGGCGGAAAGGCGCTCAAGTATCCCCAGGATTCGCGTCACGCGGACCTGCTGCAGACCATCTTCGATCGGAACAACATCCCGGTGAAGTCGATCGGCGACAGCACGGGCCCGTTGTCGGAGGTCTAACATGCGACTTGCGGTTGCCGTCATGGCCCTCTGCGCAGTTCTCGTCGCTGGAACCACGACGGCTGTTGCGCCCGAGCCTTCTCTTCTCGATGCGGCAGAAGCCGGCGATCGCGCGGCGGCGCTACGGCTGATCGGCGCGAAAGGCACCAACGTGAATGCCGCGGGCCCGGATGGCACGACAGCCATCATGTACGCTGCAGCCAATGACGACCTCGAACTGGTGCGCGCTCTGATCAAAGCCGGCGCGAATGTCAAACTTCAGAATCAGTTCGGCACCTCGGCCATTACTGAAGCGGCGATCATCGGGTCTGCGCCGATCCTTGACGCTCTGATCAAAGCCGGCGCTGATCCCAACTTCAAAAACCCCGAAGGCGAAACGCCGATCATGGCTGCTGCGCGCAGCGGCAAAGTAGAGGCCGCGAAAGTCCTGCTGGATGCCAAAGCCGACATCAATGCTAAAGAGACCTGGGGCGGGCAGACGGCCATTATGTGGGCCGCGGCGCAGAGCCAGCCGGAGATGGTAAAGTTCCTCGCGTCGAAGGGGGCGGATCTCAATGCGCATGGTGTGGCCCGGCAGTGGGAACGCAAGATCATCAAGGAACCGCGTCCAAAGGACATGAACAAGGGCGGCTTTACTGCGCTGATCTATGCGGCGCGCGAAGGCTGCACGAAGTGCGCCGAGAATCTCCTTGCGGCGGGCGCGGACCCGGATCTTCAGGATCCCGATGGTATGACGGCACTGAATATGGCGCTGTTCAATCTGCATTTCGAAACCGCCATGGCGATCGTCAAGGGTGGTGCGGATCTCGATCGATGGGATCTCTACGGACGTTCCCCCGTGTACATGGCGGCGGATGTCAGCACACTTCCGATGAAGGGGAACGGCGCGATGGCCGTGCTCCCAAGCGAAGACAAAGTCACGGCGATCGACGTCGCACAGATGATGCTCGAGATGGGTGCGAACCCGAATATCCAGCTGAAGCGACGGCCACCGTATCGCGATGTCCCGCAGGATCGCGGCGGCGATGGCGCGCTGGCTCAGGGTGCGACGCCGTTGTTCCGCGCGGCGCGAGGCGGGGATGTGGCGATGGTGGAGTTGCTGCTAAAGCATAAAGCGCTGGTGGATTTGCCGAACAAAGACGGCGCGACGCCGCTGATGGCTGCCGCAGGGTTCGACTTCGGGGCGCGGGTGACGCGAGGACGGAACCGAACAGATGAAGGCGTGATCGGAAGCATGAAGGCGCTGATTGCTGCAGGCGCGGACGTGAATGCGAAGTCGGTGACGGAGCCGCCGAGAGGGGCGGGTGGCGCGCCGGGCGGACGCGGTGGTGACGGCGGTGGTCGAGGCGGTGGTGTCGGTGGTGGAGGTGGCGGCGGACGCGGCAGTCAGATGCCGAGCGCGAATGTTGTGCCGCACCAGACCGCGCTCCATGCCGCAGCTCAGCGTGGGTTCACGTCGTTTGTGGAGT
>DASTBJ010000193.1:0-6304 GCA_035712125.1 Terriglobia bacterium | reverse complement strand
GCTGCAGCCAACCAAACCGGCCGGATCGGAAACCCTGATACCGTCCTGTTGCCTTAAGGGTTCGCCCAGAGTTTAAAGGCCGAAAATGCGGAGAACCGGCTCTGTAAAGAGCGGAGACAATAAAATCAGCGCACCGAGTGTCCAGATGCGGCCAACAACGGTCGATCGTCGGCGAATACCCAACACATCTTCTGCCAGGAGAAGCGGCACCTGAAGAAGAAAGAGCGTTGCCATGATCAAACCCCATCGCACATCAAGCAGTACGGAAGTTATATACAGGTGAATAGCTGCGCTGGCGCTGAAGGAGGCGGTTAATGCCAGTCCATCGTAGCCTCGTCGCCCGAGGGGAACGTAGCAGTGTTCACGGAGCCATCGCCCAACGAGCTTGTTCCAGCGGACGCTCCAGAACTCACGAAGGGACCGTGCTTTGTATGGCGCATCGTGAAGAGAGGGAATCTTCGCACCAAATATCAGCGAAAGAACCGTAATACTGTGCGAGATTGCCTCGAATAATGCGACAACCCCGAGCAGTCCAAAGGACCATCGAATCGCATAATGCTCCGCAACTGTCGAGCTGGGGCTGTATCCCGCCGCCAGGAATGCTACGTACGACAACACTGCCCACGCCACCATTTCAAGAATCCGGGAACCATTGAGATGCGGTCGACACCGGGTGGCAACGCGACTATCGAACGGTAAAAACGTATGCAGCACTCTCAAAGCGACGGATCGAGATGGCCGTTCGACGCTGAGATCGGTCACACGCAACGCGACTATAGCTGCGATGGTCAGAGTCACGTACGACACGGGCGGCGGTTCTTTGATAGTGAGCGGAAGCACTAGAAGCGCCGCCGCAACCGAGATACCGAAGACGCGTTGCGCTAAAGATCCTGTGGTGACGAGGGCGGCCAGGACTCCTCCGGCAATGGTGATCGTGATTCCCATCTTGAAAAGGTCGGCGTCGGTCGGTCTAGCCCGTCATCGATCACTTCCCGGGGGAATGACAACAGATTCCGAATCCGTTCGCAAATCGAACAGCCACGCTGAACAGATATAATTAGCGGCATGATCCCTGCTTCGTACAAACCCAGGCGGAAGTTCATGGAGTTGGCCGTCGCCGAGGCCAAACGCGCCGGTGACAGAGGCGACTATCCTATTGGTGCCGTCATTACACGCCTGACGGGCCGGCGCGAGGTCGTCATTGCAAGCGCCGGTAACCGCGTAAAAACTTCGGGATCAAGCATCAAGCACGTGGAACTGGAAACACTCAAATACGTGTCAAGCGGCTATGGCCGTTACTTGCCCGACTTTGTTCTCTACTCGACGCACGAGCCCTGCGCCATGTGTGCCGGCGCCTGCGTGTGGGCTAGAATCGGCGGGGTTGTCTACGGCGTTTCTCAAGAAGACATTGCCGCATATGGCCGCAAGCGCGGTACGGAAGACTACAAGTGGCGAGCCTGCCTCATCCCCTGCCGGTTCGTCTTTAAGAAGGGCAATCACTCCATCCCTGTGACTGGCGGTTTTCTCCGGAAAGAATGCCAAAAACTGTTCAGCTACAGACCCGCTAAGTGACATCCTCGCTTCGCCAGTCTCGCTACGTCGCGATTCCCGCGTGAAGACAAGAATCCATGAGAAGTCGTTCACGAGCGCCACGAGGGCTAGACCTTGGGGCTTCGCTTCGTTTTCCTCGCCTTTGCGGGCCCAGCCATTGTCGCAGATGTCTTTTTTCTGGAGCTGGGCTTGGCTGTCTTAGTAGTTCGAGATTTTTTTGCCCTTGATCGCCCTTCTTGTTTGGACGCCTTAGACGTTACGAGCGCAGCTACTTTTCCTGCCGCCCTTCCGATAGTCGTTGCAGCCTTTATCAGCACGCCCTGGGTTTCCTGGGGAGCAGGTTTTTTCTTCGCCATTCGCGTCATTCTATGAGATCTAGCTTTGTTTGTCAGCCCACCAGTCCTCGTACAACATTAGATTCGGTGACGAAGGGTCAAAAAGCTCTTTAGTGCCCCCATCACTTGCGACGTAGAACAGGGTGGGAGGGCGAGGTGGCGGCATTCTTGTCGATCTCATCGTGGACCCATGTAAAGACCGCAACGGTTGAAGGCAGTCCTAGAGTACTTGCGGCCAGTGCGACGACTTGTTCAATCTCCTCAGCAGCAATGCCTGCCGCGAGGGCTTTCCTTACACTGGAATGAACCGCGCCCTCACGCATGGCTCCAATTGCAATCGCAAGTTTGATAAGGCGTGAGTTCTTGCTATCGATTGGGCCCTCTCGTCCGGCTTCACTGATCTTTTCCCATGCCTCCGACAGCTTTGGATATCGCCTCACGAACGTTTCATACGTCTTTGGTGGCTTCGGGCCGCGCTTCATTCGACTCCTTGGGTGCTTTCAACGAGAACGTAGACGTAGCTTACCAAACCAGCCCTCCAAATATTCCAGGCTGACTCTTGGCGGCTTGCTGTTTGGGTGAGCTTCCCTCCAAGCGCTGCCGATCCTGATACCGCTATCGAAGGGCCGCTGGAACGTTACGCAGCCCGTCTCATGAAATCGTACGAGTGAAAAGTTGTTCTAAGGAGGTTGCGGCCTTCCTCCACCGTCACCCTCCAACACGAACCGCGTCCAGGCGAATCCGCGCGTTCGCCAGGTGCTCCTCCAGTTCTCGGCGTTGCGCGACCAGCAGATCGATCTCCTCCTGCCGCACACTCGGATTCACCTTTTTGAGCTCCTTCAGCCTCACGATCTCCTGCTGCAGCTGGGAGCTCATTTCAAATCTTGCCTGATCGACGAGGGCGCCCACCTGAGCTTCTGCCTTCTCACGCGTCTCCTCCAGCGCGGACTCCAGCTCTTCCTCATCACCCCGCACGACGATCGGCGTCGGCGGAAGGAATCGATCAATATGCAGGTGGAGCGGCGCGACGCACTCCAGTACATATGCGGCTTCGACGCCAGGAGACGCGCTCGGGTTGCGGCTGCAATTGCCCTTTTCGGAGCCCAGCAGCAGATCGAATGCACCCGTCACTAGCGGGTGATCCCAGGTTACAAACTGCATGTCTTCGCGGGTCAGCGCGCGGGCGCGATCGAACGTCAGCGTAAACCCTTCGGAAGGCAGTCCGGGAAAGGCGTCCGACAGGAGGCCCGCGCGGCCAAGCTTATAGGTGCGATCGGCGATCTTCTCGACCTGAAGCGTATAGAAGTCAAAGACCGAAAGCATGAACTCTTCGAGGGTTGTGTCGGCATCCTCCCGTCGTATTTCCGCAACGATCCTTTGCGCGACTTTGGGCCGGAAGGAATTCAATTCCATCAGTCGATCCCGCCCTTCCTGGAGACGTCTGGCGATTTCCTGCCGAGCGTCGTGGGTATCCAGGATCAACTGTTCGAGATCTTCACGGGATTTGAGATTGTTGATGACCGGTCCGAAACGCTCGAGTAATTCCCGTCCTCCCTGAAGCTGTACTTCGAACGAATTCAAACCCTCGTGGTACCAGCGTGCCAGCACCTCCTGAAAGCTGTTAATGACGAACGGAATGTGAATATAGATCTCTTCTGTCTGCCCGATTCGATCAAGCCGCCCGATTCGCTGTTCCAGCACCTCGGGATCAATGGGCAGATCGAACAGCACGAGTTGGTGCGCAAACTGAAAGTTGCGGCCTTCGCTGCCTATTTCGGAACACAGGAGAATCCGCGCGCCTTCTTCGTCGGCGAACCATGCAGCGTTGCGGTCGCGCTGAACAAGGGTAAGGCCCTCGTGAAAAACTGCGATTTCGATACGAATGCGCCGACGCAGGGCAGTCTCGATCGCCGCGACGCTTTCCTTGGTGCGGCAGATCAGCAAAACTTTCTCAGGGTCGAGATACCGCAGCAATTCGATCAGCCAGGGAATTCGAGCATCACCGGACTTGATTGCATCCAGCGGGTGCAATTGAACGACACGCTCAGGAAACCCTGAAACTGTCGCGCGTGTATTGCGAAAACGCACGCGCCCCGTACCATGACGATCCAGCAAGGCGTCCAGCTTCGATCCTTCCTCGATCTTCTCGGCCTGACGCGCGACGTCGCGAAAATGCTCGTCTTCCTTGAGAAACGCGTCGAGGTCATAGAAGCGATCCGGGTCAAGAAGGCGAAGCCGCGCGAAATGGCCGGCCATACCCAGTTGCTCAGGCGTTGCGGTCAGCAACAGCAGACCTGGCACTTTCCTGCCGAGCGTCTCGACGATCGTGTATTCGGGGCTGGACCCCTGAGGCGACCAGTGCAGGTGGTGCGCTTCGTCCACGACGATTATGTCCCACCCGGCGTCCACCGCCTGCTGGACGCGCCGGTCACTGTCGGTAAACAGCGCAAGACCGCAAAGAATCAATTGCGCTTCCAGGAAGGGATTGTGGTTGCCCGCGGCCTCACACCGTTCTTCATCGTAGATGTGGAACCAGAGGTTGAATCGCCGCAGAAGCTCGACGAACCACTGGTGGACTAGCGATTCTGGCACAAGAATCAGGACGCGCTGTGCGCGTCCCGTCAGAATGAGTCGATGGAGGATCAGGCAGGCTTCGATGGTCTTTCCAAGACCCACTTCATCCGCCAGCAGGACGCGAGGCGCGAGCCGCGACGAGACCTCGGACGCAATGTAGAGCTGGTGGGGAAGCAGGTCGATGCGGCCGCCCAGAAAGCCTCTCACCGGGGACTTCCGACGACGATGCTGGTGGCCAAGCGCTGCAACACGCAGGTCGAAAACTGCGGGAGGATCAAATTGTCCGGCAAATAGCCGTTCCTCCGGCTTGTTGAAACTGATCGTGTCGCTGAGGTCCTCTTCGCGGAACTCCAGCTTTCCACTGCGATAGCGCAGAAGATTGTGTTCCTCGGCCAGCGACTGGATCGTAAGTGCCTTGCCTTTCCGGTTCTGAATCGTGTCGCCAACCCGAAACCGCACCCGTCGCAACGGAGCGTTGTTCCGTGCGTATTCGCGCTGTTCTCCGCTGGCTCTGAATTCCACAATCACAGTGCGTGGAGTCAGTCTGAGGATTGATCCGAGCCCCAGTTCCGGTTCGCTTTCGCTGATCCATCGTTGGCCGGGGTGAAAGTCGTGTGTCATCGTGTCTGATTCCCCGTTGAGGAAACGTTCAAATCTACCATTAATGAGATACTCCCAGACCGATGGATGACCGCACACGGCTCGAGACGAGCCACAAGGCGTCGACGCGCGCCTGGTTACAAATGCACTTTTGCGTCCTGCTCTGGGGGTTTACAGCGATTCTCGGGCGCGCCATCACACTCGAGGCGCTGCCGCTTGTCTGGATCCGCATGATGGTCGTCACTGCCGCGCTGATGATGTTTCCCCGCTTCTGGAAAGGCCTCGCGCACTTGTCGCCTCGGCTGACCCTGATCTACCTCGGCATCGGCACTCTTGTGACGGCACACTGGATTACGTTCTACAGCGCTATCAAGCTGGCGAATGCGTCTGTGGCGGCGACCTGCATGGCATTAACTCCCGTATTCGTCGCGCTTATTGAGCCGTTCATGGTCAAACGTCGGTTTGATATCCGGGAACTGTTTTTCGGCATTGCCGTCGTTCCCGGAGTCGTGCTGGTCGTCGGGGGAACACCAACGGTAATGCGATCGGGTATTGCGGTCGGTATCCTGGCCGCACTGTTTGGTGCGCTATTTTCAACCCTCAACAAACGTTACGTCCACGACGGCGATGCGACGACGGTCACCGGATTGGAGATGATTGTGGGCGCGGTGTTCCTCGGATTCATTTCGCCACATATCTGGCCAAGCCCTTACGATGCGGCTCTGATTCTCGTACTCGCGATCGGATGCACTCTGGTTCCTTATGTCCTGTCTCTTGTGGCGCTCCGCCACCTGTCCGCGTTCTCCGCAACGCTCGCGGTGAACATGGAACCCGTGTACGCGATCCTTCTGGCGATTCCGCTGCTGGGGGAACAGCACGAACTCACGCTGGCATTCTACACAGGGGTTTTGATCATCATGGTTGTGGTGTTTAGTCACCGACGGTGAGCGAGCGGCAGGAACAGGACGGGGAAAGCGGAAAATTTGAAATTGGACGAATCCTCCTTCGAAAATAGAGTCAGGCTGGGGCTGGACAGCGTGAGCGACGACTGGATTTCAGGACTCCCCTCCTCGGCTTGTATGTCCGGAGACATGGGTGAGACGTGTCCGGAGACATGGGTGAGACGTGTCCGGAGACATGGGTGAGACTCCGGGTTGTTAGTTGAACTGTTTAATAACTGCCGTCGAGCCTGTGGTAATTGTGGAAAACCCTTCAAGGTTTTCCAAGCAACGGTTGAAATCTCC
>DASTBJ010000192.1:0-5510 GCA_035712125.1 Terriglobia bacterium | reverse complement strand
ATGTTGCCGTCCGGATGCACCGCCAGTCCCTCAGCATCATGGGGACCGTCGGGATACCGCAGACGAACCCGATGAACCGGCCGAACTTCGGAGGGGAAGTCGACGCGTTCTTCGATCACGACGAGATCCACGAACTCTCTCCGCCGCCCGTTGTCACCGATGTCTCCAATGAACAGGCAATCGGACGAGGTGCCGCACGGCCCGATCGACATGTCTTCCGTGTCAAAGGGATTGAAGCGGGAAATCGTGACAATCCGGATCAGGCGGCCTGTAAGGTCCATCACGAAAAACCTGCCGCTGTCGCCGGAATCGTTGATCCGGTAACTACGGTTTGGAATACGGCGTGAAATCGCCATCCCGCTGGATTCATTGACGACGGGATCCAACTCTCCGACCTCAATCGCCCGGCTCCACGTGCAGGGGACGCTATCTGAAGACTGGGCCGGCTGGGCCGGCTGGGCCGGCTGCGCCAGCTGGGCCAGCGACATGAGCAGCAGGGTCGTGAGTATCACGCAGGGATTATCGCCTCAGGCTGTGCGGACCGCAACGTTAGCCGCTATGCAGTATGATTCGTGGATGAAGGTTCTGTTCCTGCACGGTTGGCAGTCGGTTCCGGGCGGGGTGAAGCCCACGTACCTGAAAGACAATGGTCACGAGGTGTTTAACCCGAAGCTTCCGGATGACGACTTTGGAGAATCCGTGCGGATCGCGCAAGACATCTTCGACAAAGACGCGCCGAACGTCGTGGTGGGATCGAGTCGGGGCGGCGCGATTGCAATGAATCTCCATGCCGGCCACACCCGGCTCGTCCTGCTGTGCCCGGCGTGGAAAAAGTTCGGATCCGTCCGGACCGTCAAGCCCGGAACGGTCATCCTGCACAGCCGCGCGGACGACGTTGTGGCATTTTCGGATTCTAAAGAATTGATCCGCAACAGCAACCTGCCCGAAGACTCCTTAATCGAGGTCGGTTCCGATCACCGGCTGGCCGATCCCGAATCGCTTCACGCCATGCTCCGAGCATGCGTAGGAACTCGTACTTGATGCGGCTTGATTGACACTGTTCGGGGCGCACGCTAGCATACCCAAAACTCGTGGGCATTCCCCATTGGAGGTGCATTTATGAATTCAAGATTTGTTGTCGCGGCGGGGACTGTTGCGACGTTGTTACTGGCCGCGGTGACTCTGGTGGCACATCACTCGAATGCCGCGCAGTTCGACGCGACCAAGCGGCTCACCATCAAAGGTGAGGTCACGAAGGTCGAATGGACCAATCCGCATGCCTGGATCCATATGAACGTTAAGGACGAATCGGGCAAGGTCGTCGCCTGGCAGCTGGAAGGCTTCCCGCCAAATACGTTGCTGCGCACGGGCTGGTCGCAGAAGGACCTCAAGCAGGGCGACGTGATCACCGTCGAAGGAGCCACTGCGCGTGATGGATCGCCCCTCATGCTGGCGCGGGAAGTCATCCTCGCCGATGGCCGAAAACTTTACTGGGGACCTCAATCCTAAAGGGTCGCGGGAAGGAGCATGGTTATGTTCAAACCTATCGGTGCATTGGTGGCGGTGTTTTGCATCGCCGGGGCTTCGTTTGCTCAGGCTCCTGCGGCTCCCATCAAGCGCATGGCAGACGGCAAACCGGATCTTTCAGGCGTCTGGCAAACCGGCGGGATCAGTCTGACCGGCGGTACACAGGGTAACGTCGTTCCCGCGGGTGCTGCAGCTGCTCCCGCTGCCGGAGCGAGAGGTGGCGCGGCGGGTGGAGGCGGCGGCGCGCGTGGTGGCGGTGGTGGCGCGGCGCCGGGAGGAGGACAGCGCGGCGGTGGCGCAGCTGCAGCCGGCGGCGCGCGCGGTGGAGGCGCACCAGCACCCGGAGCGCTTTCCATGCAGCCCTGGGCGGCAGAGAAATCCGCAGCCATGAAAAACATCGACGATCCAACGGTCCACTGTTTCCAGCCTGGAGTTCCGCGCATTGTCGGAATGCCGATGCCGTTTGAAATCGTTCAGACACCCAACAAGATAGTCATTCTCTACGAAGCCTTCCGCACGTTCAGAATTATCCCGACAGATGGCAAGAAGCTCGCCGGCGAAAGCCTGCCTTCCTACAACGGCGACGCCGTCGGTCGCTGGGAAGGCGACACGCTTGTTGTCGATGTCACGAATTTCAACGGAAAGATCTGGGGCCCGGGGAATATGAAAGTCACCAGCGAGGAGTATCGCGTGGTTGAGCGTTACACCCCGGCGGGAGACACCATTACGTACGAAGCGACCATTACGGATCCCAAAGTCCTCACGCAGCCCTACGTCTATCGGGCGACATTCCGAAAACCACCGGAGACTCGCGTGATGGAGTACGAGTGTCTCGAGAACAACATCAATCTCAAGAGCATCGTTAATTAGCGGGTTCAAAAATCGAGAGTGCAAAAAAGACGGCCAGCAGCGCTGTGACCAGGAAGTCGAAACCGAGCACCTGGAGCAGCCGCTGGCCCGCTGCTCCGGATATAAGAGGCTGAACGAGAGCAAGGGCTGTCGCTCCGAATAGCAACGCCTGCGCCCGGCTTTTCCCCACAAGACGTCCCGCCACCATCGCCGGCCATAAGAGAACAACCAGCGTGTATTTCTGCGAGAACGGCTGCAAAAGGACCAGTGCCGTGAACGCCAGGGATTCCATCAATCCGTACTTCACATCTTTGCGGGACGCCGCGATCACCAGCAATCCGGCATAAAGCGCTGCTGCAACTGCAATCCAGATCGCCCGGACGATCACAGGGGATACCGACGCGATGTGGACAAGCGGGTAGTTGGAATCCGGCACGAGGGAATAATCGATAACGGTGAGGTACCGCATCAGAACGCCGCGTAACGACTGGCTGGGAAACCAGATTTCGGCCTGACCGGTTTGTGTGGAAAACTCCTGTCGCGCCCACTCCGCAAGAAGGTCCAGATTGTTCGCGAAGCCAAAGTGTAGTGCCGGCAGAAGCAGAAGCACCGCTGTGAACGCCGTCGTCCAGACGACAACGTGCCATTGGCGTCGGACCGCAAGGATGGGTACGAAAAAGATCGGCCAGACCTTGATGCTGATGGCAAGGGCCAGGGCGGCAGCGGCGAGGATCGGAGCGGCCGGCAGAGCGAGCAGCGAAAGACCGGTTAGCACAAAGGTGAAGGTCTGCGCGTTGGCATAGCGAAAATCTTCGACCACATACGGACCTGCCAGAAGAAACGGGATCAGCCAGGCTGCCCTGGCGGTAGTGGGACCGAGTCGCCTCCAGAGCACATGAATGAGAAAGAAAAGTGCGGCGCAGCGAAGAAGCGTCCAGATGGCGGCAGCCCACGGGAGAGACACGACTGTAAACGGGAGCGCGAGAAAGAGAAAGAGCGGAGGGTACCGGTAATGCATCGGCCAGCCCATTCCACTCTTATGGCCGTAAACGGGGCGGTCACCGCTGAACACTCCGCTAGCGCCGTGATAGTACACGCGGAAGTCCATCGGATTGCTGGAAACGTACCAGGCGAAGCCGATGGCGATCAGCGCCGCCGCGACAATAAGGGCATTCCTGCGTGTCGTAGACAAAGGAGATTCCCGGGTTCCCTTCGAGCGATGCGGGAACACTATACTTTGCCGCGACAAGTCTCGTTGCATTTAATGGCTGTATGGCAATGGGCGGGGGACTCTTTAGGCCGCTCTTTCCCCCGGTTGTCAGCTGTCCGCTGTGCGATGTGCGCTGTGAAATGTACCTGGTGCACTGACCAGATGACCCAATGGTTCAATGGCAACTTTCGGCAGCATCCGCCGTCGCACGAGCCGTCTTAATGGACGCCGCAATGATCCTGCAAAGTTCGCGGTTTTCCGCGACAATGCCGATTGTGTTTTCCGCCGAAAGCAAGGAACTTTCCCTGATGATCTCAAGCCAGATTGTCGTTTCGTTAAGTTCCTTGAACACGACTTTCAGTTTGTGAATGAAATCCGCACGGCTTTCAGCGCCTCTTGCCTCGCCATAGTTTGCGGCGGCCGCGGTGCCGGATCGCAGCATCTGCGTACAAATGTGTCGTCCCTGCGGAGATTTTGGCAGTTTTGCCGACAACGAAAGGATCGCTCCGGCGAAGGCTATGAGCCGTTTTTCCAGTTGGTTTGCGCGAGTGGCTTCTGCATTCATGGCGAGGGAGTGTGCAGGTGCAGGTCCAAACGATTTGGCCCGGCAGACGACGGCGGACTCGAAATCGACCACTGGGTAATCTGGTCAGTGCACCAGGTACATTTCACAGCGCACATCGCACAGCGGACAGCGGACATTTTTGGGGAACCCGCTCTTTCACTGGTTGATGCGATCCTTTGCGCGTGCCTTTGCGCGCGCGAGCGGAGAGACCGCGGGACGAGTAGACGCGGCAGGGGCAGAAGTTGCAGGAGCTTTCGGACGCTTCTCCGTCACCGGCTCCGGTTCCGCCTTCGGCACGCGTGCCGGACGTCTCCAGTTTGGCAACCGAACACCTCCCAACCACCCTTCCGCAACCGCAAACAGCAGCAATCGCCGTCCTGCAATCTCCGCCATGTGCAGCAGAAGTACCAGCAACGCCAGCGGCACAATGAGATCCCGCACCTGCCTGTCACGCAACCGGCTTGCATTAAACACGTCATCCCACGCGGTGCGGTCAATTCCCCCGGATACCCGCGCCATTTCCACCAATGTCTTTTTCCCTTCATTCGCGTCGGGTCGCGGCTCGAACTCCGGCGAATACGGCAGACTCAGCGGAGCCAGCGGCAGTATCTTGCGATTTCCCAAATCGACAGCGCCAAGGTACAGCCCCGTTCGCTGCACCGGGAACCGCGCTTCCAGCGTGTCTTCTCCGACCCACGACAACGGTACCCTTTGCTGCGCGATCGCCAAATCCCCCGGCGCGATGATTGCCGCCGTCGCGACGCGCACGTCTTCCGGCCCGCCGCGCTTGCGGTCGGGGTCGAGTTCCACTCGGATAATCGCCTGCCCACCGTCGCGTTCCATCGTTGCGCGCATTCCTTCCGGCGGATCGCCACCCAGCAGCCACCGTCCGACGCCTACGGAAAACCCGCCGAAGTCCGGCCACACATTCAGGCTTCGCGAAAACTTTCCATCCACTTCTGTCGTCAGCGCCGCGATACGTCCGAGCCCCTGATGCCAGAAAGCCAGAACCGGCGCGCGATACTCGTCTTCCGTCACAACGCCGACTGTGGCTCCGGATCGCAGGTAGCTAAGGTTGTACCCATCCACGTTTGGAAATCTCGATTTTGGCAAATCGCCGAGAAGCACCATGTCCGAGACGGTTTTCGTCGGTGTCGGCGCATCGATGAAACTCGACCGCGCTACCGTAATCGCTTCCTGCGCGAACAGTCGCGGCAATTCATCCAGGCTCGAGGTGAATTGAAATCGTCCTTCGCCGCGCATCGCAACATCCTTGAGAAAGTCCGCGTCGCGATCGAGCTCGCTTCCCATGCCGATAACGCTGACGGTAATCCCGAGAGGCCGCAATGTGTCGAGCAG
>DASTBJ010000191.1:0-6207 GCA_035712125.1 Terriglobia bacterium | reverse complement strand
CGCTACCCTGGTCCCGTAATAAGATTGGGCGAACGCCAACGTGGGAATCCACAGCATGAGGACCAGGCGGCAACCGAATTTCATAAGGGTTTTCGACGCGCCGCGGGGAAATTGGGGGAAAAAAGCGGGGACAGGAAGGCGTTGCTTCCTCAACGTGGGAGCTTCAAAGTGCCGATTCCCACGTTTCTCTACCCCATCAAGCCTTGGTGATGCGACCTGAGCGGATGCAACTCGTGCAGACACGCATGCTTTTCCGCGTTTTGCCGACGACGACGTGAACGTGTTGGAGATTGGGGTTCCAGCGCCGCTTTGTCAGGTTGTGAGCGTGACTGACCCGGTGCCCGTAAAGCGGGCCTTTATTACAGATTTCGCAGCGAGCCATGAAGGCAACTCCTTCGAGAAATGAACGGGAAGTATAACACGTGCTACAATCCCCACACTTTATTAAAAACGAGGAGTTTGGTGTGAAATCTGTGACCTTTCTGGTTGTTCTGGCGGCTGCATGTCTAGTAGGCGGCTGCAGTTCCAGTGCCAGTGTGTCTAAAGACGTCGTCGCCCGCGTGAATTCGAAGGAAATCACCGATGCTGATCTGGAGAAGCTTTATCAGGCCAAGCTTACCGAAGCAACCCTGAATGGAGGGGCGCAACAGGTCCCGACACCCGAGGAAAGCGAGGCCCTGAAGTTTCAGTTGCTCACTCAAATGATCGACGACGAAATCCTGCTTCAGATGGCGGCGGCTGCCGGACTCACGGCGACAGATGCGGAGGTTGAAACGAAGTTTACCGACCTCAAAAGCCAGTACACGGAAGAGCAGTTTCTGGAAATGCTCAAGCGCCAGAAGATCCAGCCCGAGGACATCAAGGCTGATATGCGAAAGACGCTGACCCTCGAGAAGCTGATGACGAAGGAGATCACGTCGCGGATCAACGTTTCGCAAAATGAAATCAACACGGTATTTGAGAAAAATAAAGCGAATTTCAATCTTCCCGAGGGCTATCACCTGCAACACATCATGGTGACTCCTTTCGAGAGTCCCGTGAATAACATCAAGCGGGATGACGCGAAGAGTCCGGCGCAAGCACAGGAGAAGGTTGCCCGGTTGCTGCGAGACATTCAGGGAGGGCTGGATTTTGGTATAGTCGCCCGAGAGTGGTCCGAAGACCCCGACTCCGCCCTTAATGGCGGAGATCTGAGCTTCCGTTCGTTGGCAGACCTTGAGAAGCTTGATCCCAAACTGAAACAGGCGGTCCAGCGATTGAAGGTCGGCGAGAGCAGCCCGATTATTGAGACACGCTACGGCTATCACATCGTGAAGCTGCTGGAACGCGACCCGGGCGGTCAGAAAGACTTGACCAGTCCCCAGGTCAATGCCCAGATTCGTCAGGTGATTTTCGACCAGAAATCACAGATGCTTCGTGCGGCCTTCTCTGAGGTTGCGCGCAATAAGGCTCAGGTCAACAACTACCTCGCCGAACGTTTGCTTGAAAGCGCGGGCAAAGCCGCCGCAGCCAACTCCACAACCGAACAAACAAAGACCGAAGCAAAACCCGAGGAGAAGAAGGAAGAACCCCAGGCGACAGACAAAACAGCCGAACCACAGAAGCAGTAAGCGAGGCTGCGTCCATGCGCTGCTGCTTATTCCACCTGAGCGATGAGGTCTCCCAGGTTCACCGCGTCGCCTGTGGCAACGTTGAGCTTAGCGATTCTGCCCCCCCTGGGCGCTTTGATCTCGTTCTGCATCTTCATGGCTTCCATGACGACAATGCCCTGATGGGCTTCGATTTGCGCGCCCTCAGTCTGCAGGACCCGAACAATCTTTCCCGGCATCGGTGCGCGGACGCTGACGGCACCTTCCTGTGCACCCGTGTGCCGGAGAAGTCTTCGCCTGGAACCTTCAAATTCGATGAAAGTTCGCTTCCCTCGAATGATGACTTCGTAACCGTTCTCTCGTGGCGTCACGAACGCATCAACAGAAGTGCCGTCGCTGCAAAGCCACAGTATGCCCTCGCTAACCCTGCGTTTTTCCAACCGGTATGAGCGCCCATCGACGGTTGCTTCAATGGTGGTCTCGGTTTCAATCCAGGCGGTTTCAAGTCGTTTGCCTGCGATGACGGCAGTCCGATGCTTCATCGACGCATACCCCGAAGGCGGGCTGCAACCTTCCATGCGGATCTCTGACCGGCCGAATGATCTTGCGATGGTTCGTTCGCGACATCGAATACTGCGGCAGCGATCACAGCCAGGTCCAGATCCGTCTGGGATGTCGCCACAGACGCGGACCGGTGTTTGAGCCACCGGTCGATAAAGCCGGTGTCGAAGTCTCCCTTCAGGAAGTCGGGTTGGTTGAGAATTTCCCGGAAGAATGAGAGGTTCGTCTGAATTCCTCCGACGTGATACTCGTTAAGCGCCCGAAGCATCCGCTGGATTGCATCGTGACGAGATGGCGCCCATGCAACCAGCTTTGAGATCAAGGGGTCGTAATCAATCGGTACAGTCCAGCCTTCGTAGACACCGCTGTCATCGCGCAATCCCGGCCCGGCGGGAGTGGTCAGTACGCGAATTTTCCCCGCTGACGGGAAGAAGTTGTTTTCAGGATCCTCGGCGTAGATGCGGCATTCGATTGCCGCGCCGTTTATGGCAATGTCCTGTTGTCGTATTTCCATCTTCTCACCGGCGGCGATCCGAATCTGTTCTTTGACAAGGTCAATACCGGTCACCATTTCCGTGACTGGATGTTCAACCTGCAGGCGTGTATTCATTTCGAGAAAGTAAAAATTCTGAGCCCCGTCGACAAGAAACTCTACGGTGCCGGCATTCACGTAGCCGGCAGCCCGGACAATTTGGAGCGCCGCGTCGCCCATCCGTTGCCGCAGATCCGGGTCCATGATCGGAGAAGGGCATTCCTCGATGACTTTTTGATGGCGTCGTTGAATCGTGCATTCCCGCTCTCCAACAAACACGGCGTTCCCATGTGTGTCTGCGAGTACCTGGATTTCAATGTGGCGGGGCTTCTCCACGAACTTTTCAACATAGACCGCGTCATCGCCAAACGACGCCAGAGCTTCCGCACGGGTTAGTTTCAGCGCGTCGTCGATTTCGGCCTCCGATCGAATGAGTCTCATGCCTTTCCCGCCCCCGCCTGCCGAAGCCTTGAGCATGACGGGATATCCAAGGGATCCGGCTATGCGACGGGCTTCTTTCCCGTCGCGAATTGGATCCACGGTGCCCGGAACCATTGGAACGCCATAACGTCCGGCAGCTTTCCTCGATTCAACCTTGGATCCCATCAACGCGATGGATTCCGGTGAGGGCCCAATGAACACCACGCCGGCATCTGAACAGGCCCGAGCAAACGTGGTATTCTCCGAGAGAAAACCATACCCGGGGTGGATCGCTTCAGCGCCCGACTTCCTGGCCGCATTCAGAATCGTCTCGATGGACAGATAGCTCTTTGTTGCCGGCGATGGTCCGATCGGATAGGCCTCGTCAGCCAGACGGACATGCAATGCTCCAAGGTCTGCTTCGGAATAGACCGCGACGGGCGAGATGCCCATATCGCGGCAGGCACGAATCACACGGACGGCAATCTCACCTCGATTGGCGATCAGGATCTTCTTGAACATGTCGTGCGAGTCCAAAAGGTATTGAGACAAGAAACAGAAATAGTGCCAGCACTTCGGAATCTCCGAAGTTGTATTCCGTCAAGCCTGAAACGACAAATCCGGTTAGTGCCGCCAGGGAGCCGAGCGTCACCCATCGGGTTTCGTCCTTGCTGGTTTTGAGAATCCGCAGGAGGGACCGGTAAAGTTCGGCAAAAAGCCATATAAACGCCGCGAGCGTAAGCAGCCCGCGTTCAGCCCCTATCTGCAGAAAATTGTTGTGCAGGTGTCCGAAATAGAACGTTTCGGGCTGTGCGTCTTTGTAATACTTCGGAAATTCGTCATCGACACGTTCGGGGCCAACGCCAAGCAGCGGATGATCCTTGATCATCTGTGTGCCGACGGACAGATAGGCTCCGCGCGAGTAGTTCGTGGCCAGTTCCTTATCGAAACTCATTCGGACGCGCCGGTAAATGAACGGGGATGCGAGAAGACCGGCTATAACCACGGGGATCAGCACGGTCGCTACGACGCGTCGAGGCAGAGCCGCCGCAATGAAAACAAAACCGGCGGCAGCACCCAGCCAGACACCTCGTGTGTTGCTGAGAACGATGGCAATGCTGATCACTGAGATGACGATGATCCATTTCCTGTTGAGCGTCGCGATGGCGGGAACAGCCGCACACCACACGAGGAGTTGCACTCCACTGAACGTCATCCAGTGCCCCAATGGACCCGTGATGCGATTCAGCAGCGTTGGATCATCCGCAATGTTTCCCGTGCTCAGAAATGCGGCCTGAGCCAGGCCAAACTGAACGATTGCAATGATTCCTGAGACAACGGCCGCCGCTAGCAGCAGCTTAAACGCGTTCCTGGCCCGTGCTTCGGTGGTAACGAACGCAGCTGCCAGCAAACCCATCGGGAAGAGAACGGCTTTTTGTATCGGATGCCAACCGACTGAAGGATCCGGCGAAAAGGCCAGCGAGAGAAGAGTTGTTGCCATGAATACGGCCAGCGGAAGGAAATACGAAGGCCAGCGAATCGGAACCGGGCGTTTCACTATCCACAGCAAAACCGCCATCGCGAGCAGAACTTCCATCGCAACAATCGAGATCAGGTTTGCTGCTGCACTTGCCGCCGTGAGCCAGAATACCGCCTCGTCGCTGTCGCGCATAAGCCGCGGATTCTATCAGAAACGTACGACTACGAGTGCGGCGGGTAGGCCCAGCCGATCCCGCACAATACCTTGGACATGACCCCGCCGGCAGCACGATCTATACGGGAATGGACTCGCCTATTTCCTGAATCTCTCGCGATCCTTGAACTCGATCATGATGAATTCTGCATCGCGGGCGATGTTCGCCGGCAGATGGACGTTGGCATCGCTGCATCCCAGAGCGCCTTCGGGAACCGAAGCGGGAGCTGTTGTTCCGTCGGGTAACGTGAAGTTGAACGTCTGATCGGTGAGGAATACCGCGCAGCTCGCCGGGTGCCGGTGCATGACAGACGTCTCTCCCGCGCCGTACCGCACCCGCAACAGGCGAACCAGGTCGTTTTCAAACGAAACGGAATAATGCTTCGGGTCGGCAGTCACAGCATCCGGAAGTGTAGCGCCCCGTTGCGCCAGCAAGGCTGCCGCAGCGCCTCCGAAGAAAGCGAGAAGGAGAAAGAGTTTCTGCATGCCGTGCCCCTTTCATCTTTGGATAGGCCGCCACTGCATAATTCTCGCAATTCCCTGTTGGGAACGCTTCGAAAAACTCAGTGTTGATCCCGGGCTAGGATGACCACACCCACTGTTAATGGCGGGCGAGTTCTGAGAGTATCCCTTCGCGGGGAATGTCATGCGACGAGTTGTGGTCTTTCTTGCCGTCGTCCTGGTGATGGTCTTCACCGTGCTGATCGCGATTGTCGTCATGAGGTCGCGTGGGCCGGCGGAGGACGAACCGGAGGACTCTCCCGATGTCACCATCGACATTCCGCGAGGTAACTTGTATGGCGGCCCGAGTTTCGGCCGCCAACTGGACATTTCGCCAGATGGCACGCGGATCGTGTATGTCGGACAGGCCGGCAAGGGCAGTCGCACACTGTTTGTGCACACGATTAGTGAGAACGTACCGGTCGAGATTCCCCGAATAAATGCCGGCAATCGCGACGTTCGCGATCCGACGTTTTCTCCGGATGGCCGTTATGTTGTCTATTGGGCACAGGGGAGAGTGACAAAGATCACTCTCGACGGGACAGTTTCCGTGGGCCGTAAAGCTCCCTCGACCAGAGGTATTGCCTGGCTGGACAGCGATACGCTTGCGCTTGGCAATCCTGAAGGTGCGTTGCTGAAGCTGAGGTTGTCGGCCCCGGAAGAAGCACCATCGCCGCTGGTAAAGTCGATCGGGCCGGGTCTATTGCATGTCTCAGCGACACTCTGCGTGCCTGGTTTGGCGACCCCACCAAAATCCATGTTCGGCTGAGCTGGTTTCAGGAACTGAATCGTCTCGTGCCTTGAGTCTGAATGGAACTGTTCCTTCGGCCCGCCCGTGCCGTCGTTTCGTCATTAGCTCTGTCGACGAAGCTAAACTTTCGCATGATGTGCAAATGAGCCTAGCCGATGCC
>DASTBJ010000190.1:0-4517 GCA_035712125.1 Terriglobia bacterium | reverse complement strand
CATCGACAATCCGCAACTTCTGAGTCCGTTTGTTGGGGGTGGCGGCTTCTTCAGACACTCGGACGGCTCTATACGAAACACCGAAGGCAGCTTCACGGCTGGGGGAGGAACGCGCGTCCGTATTACGGACCGGATATATGGTTTAGTCGATTTCCGAATAGGATGGGAACTTCACTGCCGCATCACAGGCGGAATAGGCGTGAAATTCTCCAGGTAGCTCGTGCCAACCACAAACTTGCCCGGCAACATCTTTCGAGCACATCCTTGACCCGCAAACGAAGCAGCCTGTCGAGATCGCAATCTTATTGCCGAAATTCAACCAGTACAGTAACAAGTGTTATGCACGTTGCCCTTCTTGGAGATTCCATTCTTGATAACAAGGTCTATACGCGAGGCGAGCCTGACGTCGCTGACCATCTGCGTGGGGTTTTGCCGTCGTCTGACCTTGTGACGCTGTGCGCTATCGATGGCAGCGCGACTATGGATCTGAAGCCTCAGTTGGAAAGGGTTCCCTCCGGCGCATCACACATTGTTCTGTCCCTCGGCGGTAATGATGCATTGATGAACCTGGATATGCTGTCCCTGCCAGTGGCATCGACTATGGAGGCGCTCCTTGTTTTTAGAGATCGGATTCGTGCGTTCGAGACTTCTTACCGTGCTGCACTGGCGGCCACTCTCTTGCTCCGTCGCGAAACCGCAATCTGCACAATTTATAACGGCGACATCGATCCCCCGCAAGGCGAGGTGACACGGGTGGCGCTGATGATGTTCAACGATGTCATCTTGAGATGCGGCTTTGAACGCGGCCTCAGCATTATTGACTTGCGGCTGATCTGTAACGAAAAGTCTGACTACGCAAATCCCATAGAACCTTCCGGCTCCGGAGGCCTCAAGATCGCAAAAGCGATAGCTGGCTGGCTTGGCCGTAGCCGGCAGAAGAATCCAGCAACGGTACTCACCGGATAACGCGGCTACGCCGGACTAGAAGACCAGCTCCCGGTGGCATCAGGACGGAGGGAGCGTCTACTGCAGGCCTGCCAGTTCCGTGGCGAATATCAACGCCATGCCACCGCCGCGAATGTCCTTGCCAAGGATGGCTTCACGGTGGAGGTAATCGCGCAGAGTGGCCTGCTTGTTCGTGGATTCGCACACATCCAGCAGATCGCCATTGGACGCGATGCGGGCAAGCACCGCCTTCCAGGCGCGGTCGATGCGTGGCTGGTATTCCCTGGCATCGAGCCAGCCGTGGCGCACACCACGCAGCATGGCAATGCCGATCATCGCGGTCGCTGTAAATTCGGCATAGGATCCGGGCTCGTCAATGACCTGATGCCACAGGCCGGCCTGGTCCTGGAACCGCGACAGTACGGTGATGTGCTGCTGGAACTGCTTCAACATTGTGCTGAAAGCGGGCGTGTCCTTCGGACAATCCATGAGCACGTAACTGAGTCCCAGTGCGGGAAACGCATTGCCACGCCCCCACGCGACATTATCGGAAGTCGGCGAATGCCGATACAGGCCATCCGGACGGAGATCGAGGTTCTGCATGAAGACCAGATGGCGCGCGGCCATGTCGCAATATTTCTGGTCGCGGGTCAGTCTGTACGCTTTGCCAAGTATGGGAATCGACATGAAGACGCCATCACTCATTCCATTGCTGGAACCCATCGACTCCTTCATTTCTCCCGTTTCGGTAAATCCGACGCCCGCGGCGTCTTTGACCATTTGGACGTAACGCGCGTTGCCCGTTCGTTCGGCAAGCTCAGCAAAGACAAGATAACCCGCCAGGTTGCCAGATACCGGACGGCCCGGAGTACCGGCCCTTGGCCCGTCGACAAACGGCGAAACGAGAGCTTGCACTTCGGTCGTGCGGCCCAGCCGGAGCTGTCCGATCAATCCCATTCCGGGAATGTAGGTGAGATCATTGAACTCCCGCCCGTATACCTTTGCGAGTTCGTCTGCAGCGGCGCGCGGCGAGCGCGCAAGCCGGCGCTCCTTTTCCCGACGAGCGTCGGATGGAGGAATTTCCTTCAGGGCGAGAATCGCATCCAATGCGCCTTGCGCGACGGCAACGCGTCGCGCGGGAACAGAGCCGATGCCTGCCACAGCGTTCTTCGTCAGTGCGTCAGCGAGTCCGTAATCGTCATTGGCGGTGGCGATCAGCACCAGGTCCGGAGCCTGAACTGCAATCCAACGCCACAAAACGTGCGATTCCGCATTCTCACGATAGGCTGGGCCGACAGGGGGGAAAACCAGCGCACTTGCTTCCGGGTTCGCGAGAGGAACGGCAAGGAGGTGGTAGGGCCGTCGGTCCTGCGGGATCCCTTCGAATTTCCGAACTTCCTGAGATACCAGCAGGGCACTGTCCTGTTCGCCCTTCAGCCCGCCAATCAGGACAACCGTCGCGGACGCGGAGGAAGCACCGGGCACCGTAAACGCCTCGATGCGTGCGCCTTTTGGCGCTATCCCGATGTAAGAGGACTCCGCGGCAACGGCCGGAACCGTCATCAATGCAGTCAAAAGCAGAATCGCGACTTTAAACATGTTCACCCGTTTAACACATCACCGCCGCCGCGGTCTAGGAACGCGCGATTAATTAATCAGAACAGGTACTCAATCCCGGGGAATAGATGAATGTGCGCGATCCTTGAAACAAACACCGAGTGATGTAGACTTGAGTAAGGTTCAGGAAAGATGAGCACGCCGCGACATCCTGCTGAACATTCGCCCCGCGCCCCCGAGGTCACGCTGTTCATGCTCGTGACGAATAAGGATTGCATTCTCGCCGACTACAGCATTCACAGTTACCGAAAGCTCTGGAAGATCTACGATTCCTTTGTTCTCGAGGTGTACGCCAATTGCCTTAAAGCAGAAAAAAAGTCGCGCTACTTTCCGCAGTGGGGGAAACTCCCTTACGTTTCGATCCGGGACAATGAAGCGAATGGAAAGTTAGCGCGCAAGAAAGGCGAGAAGTTTCTCAGTCCGGACGGAAGGCAGTTCCAATATGAGGGGAGCTACGAGCATTGCGATGAAGTCTGGACGCGTGAACATCAACTGGCGAAGACACCCTTCTGGGCCACCGTTGATGCCGACTTCGAGCTCCTGGCCCCTCAATTCATTGTTGAGATGATCAATATGCTTCGCGCGGATCCGACTCTGGCGGGGATATCCAGCGACTACGGATCCACGGCTGACGTCTACGACACGTTTTCGGAGCAGATGATCCGGCTGAACGAGCGTTGGCACACCTGGTGCTGCATCTATCGCCGGGAAACCGGTCGATACCTTCGCGAAGTGTCCAGTTTCTTTTTTTCCACGATAATGCCAGGGGGTATGCCGCACAGCTTTGACAGCTACGCAAGGTTTCAACAACACCTCATTCATAGCGGTTATCGCATGGCTGCGTTGCCGGATCGATTCCAAAGGCAGTTCATCCACTATGGAGGCTTCTCAAAGAATCGATCCGTCACTGAAAAAAACGTTCACCTCTATCGCCATCTCGCAATCGCTGCTAAGCGGGGCATTCCCTTGCCACTGGGTGTCAAGCTGGACTGGCTGGTACGGCGCACTTCGGCTCACATCTTTAACCGTCTCTTCTCGGGCGCCATTGCCGAAAGAAAGGTTTGGGACTGGGAGAATGACTAAAGTAAATCACGCCTGGAGTCATTCGCGAAGGGACCGGTCCATCGAAGACCAGGAGTTGATAGAACGACGCGCGTATCGGTCCGAGCCCATCAAACTGCGATGAAAGCCCTGACGTGCCGCATTGGCGATGCTTCGAGCGGCTTGATGGTGAAAGGATCGCGTTCTGCAGGTGAGTCCCCGGGTTTCACCCGCCTCCGCCCGCATCCGGATTCAGGAAGGAGTCGATTCGGTCTGCGATTTAGCGTGGCGAGAACGTTTCGATCTGAATTGCTCGATCAGCGGGTACGGTATTCAGCAGAGGGCTTTCGTTTTCACGAAGAGCTTCATCGAAGAACGCACGTAGATACGTTCTGGTGAAATCAAGCAGTTCTCGTGGGCGGTCAGCATTCGGATCGGAAATAATTTCCTCATCGCTGAACGTGCTGTGAGTCGCCCCTTCTATCGTGATTCGGTAACTGCGGCTTCGGCGGACATTCGCGAGCAAAGCGTTTCCACGCTGACGAGCCACTGAAAAAACGTTCATATCGCCATCTCGCAATCGCTGCCGATGAAATTTAGCCCATGCCGCGTCGCTTTGATTTGCCTGGCTGAATCCCGAATCGTTGGTCATCGCGGGAGATTGCTTTCGCTACTCGTTCCATCGTCAGCTCGAACTCCTCATGATTCGAGTCGATGAAGAGCCACTTCTTTAAGATGTCGTGCGGAGCAAGTTGCGGGAACTCGGCGATGATTGAGGACTGATGCGCGTGGTCGGTACAGATCAAAACGCCATGCCACTTCCACCTTCCGGTTTTGGTTGGTTCGACCAGGACGAGCATCTGGCGGCCATATAGATAAGCGGCCAGTCCACCAAACATCTTCTTACTAAAGAA
>DASTBJ010000189.1:0-4066 GCA_035712125.1 Terriglobia bacterium | reverse complement strand
TCGTGAGGCGAGGCCGAAGCAAAAGCCCCAGCCAGAAGCATTCCCGCGAGTAGGATTTGGCGCATTTAGGAATCAGTATAGGCCCATTGTCTGGTTTGACACCTTTCTAATCCGGCGCTATAAGAACCTCATGCGAATACGCCGACTTGCCTTCCTGCCGATATTGTTGGCCGTCGGGGTGCTTGCGCAGGAGCCTGCGCCGCCCGTGGATCCCTCCACCCAACTCGTCTGGGTTTGTCCGATGGACAAGGACATCCGTTCTCTCGAGCCCGGCAAATGCCCGCGGTGTGGCATGAAGCTATCGACAGATATTCCGGATCCCGCGGAATACCACATGAACGTCACGGTAACTCCGCGCGCGCCGCAGGTGAATAAGCCAGCAAAGCTGGTATTCGATATTCACGATCCGTGGAAGAACAACAAGGTCACAAAATTTACCGTGATGCACGAGAAACTTTTTCATGCCTTCATTGTCAGCGAGGACCTCGAGTACTTTGTGCACGACCACCCCACATGGAAGGACGGCTCGTTCCACTACGACACGAGTTTTCCCAAACCCGGAATGTATCGAATCCTCGGTGATTTCTTCCCCGAGGCCGCAACACCTCAGCTGATTGCAAAGACCGTCATCGTGCCCGGCGACCCACCAGCTCCAGCGGCGCTGAAAAAGGACTACTCGCTCAAGGACGGGACGAACCTGAAGGTCGAGCTAGCCACAGTGCCACCGGAACCCGTGGCCGGCCAAAATACCCAATTGCGCTTTGAGCTGTCTACGGCGGAAGGCCTGGAGAAATACCTGGGGGCGTGGGGCCACCTCCTGGCTGCAAGCGATGATCTGATCGATATGGCGCACAGTCATCCGTTCATCGCCGATGGATCCACGCAGATTCAGTTCAACCTGACGTTCCCGCGGGCCAGGCCCTACCGTATCTGGGTACAGTTTCAGCGGCTGGGGGTCGTGAACACAGTTCACTTCGATGTGCCCGTAAAGGAATTGGGCTTGTAGTCAGTTCAGGCGGTCACCTGTACGCCGCCACGACCGCGCTTCATCTCGTACAAGGCGTTATCCGCCGCGCGGAATAGCGTTTCGGTAGTTCGGCCATCATTGGGCCACATCGCGACGCCGAAGCTCACGGAGATTAGCGGCTTCTCGCCATCTGCAGCGAGAAGCGAGGCGATCCGCGAAGCCAGCTGACGTCCGCCGTCCCGGTCCGTCTCAGAAAGAATCACAGCGAATTCATCGCCTCCGTAGCGGGCGACCGTGTCGACCGTGCGGGTATTCAGTCGAAGAATATCCGCGCACCGGCAAAGAGCACGGGTCCCGACGAGATGCCCATGGATGTCATTGATCTTCTTTAAATCATCAAGGTCGAAAAACACGAAGGCAAACGGTCGGCTCGTCCGTTCGGACCGCTTGATCTCGTGTTCCAGCGCGTCGACCAGCCTGCGATAGTTGCCGAGGCCCGTAACAGGATCGCTGACCGCAAGGGCATGCGCTGCCCTCTCCGCGCGGCGGCGCTGTCGCACCTCGGCGGCCAATGCAAGGGTCATGACAGCGCAAACGCCGAGGAACGACTGGAGGAGCAATTGAGCGACCCGGGGGGACTCTCCGGCAAATGGGCCAGTCCCGTTCAGGGTTCCCACGATCGCCGCGGCGGACAAGGCCAGCATTGCCGAAACTGCCCCACGACGTCCAAACCGAAAGGCTGCCCAAACCAGGAAAGGAATGCAGAAGTATTCCAGCGGATAACTTCGCCCCTTCAGTAGCAGCCCGCCAAATACAGTGGCGCTGACAGCAATGACGCTGGATACAAGAATCACGACTTCAACGAAACGCCGCCAGTTCAAGCGGGGACTCGAGCGCCAGAGTAGAATCAGGGGCGCGACAAGCACGACCCCGGTGGCACTTCCCATCCACCAGGTCATCCACACCCACTTGTAGCTGTTCCACTCCGCAAAACCTTCCAGGGTAAGACTGGTCACGGCAATAGTCGCTGAAATCGCGGTGCTCAATAAGCCGCCAAACAAGGCAAACTTCAAAACATCATGCGTTCGCTCAAGGGCGTCCTCGCCACGCGCGAATCGCCGAACCAGCCACGCTCCGACAACGGCATCAAGAGTGTATCCAGCTGCGATTGCCAGCGAGGTGTACACCGAACCTGCAATCATGAAATTCGCCGAAAATGCGCCGAGAAAAATTCCCGGCCATAAGCCGGTCCCCCGCAACAGGAGGACAGCCAGGGCAATGCCCGAGCCTACCCACACAGTCGTCGCATTGTCATGATAGTTGGCGAGACTTAAAGCCAGCCTGGCAGCAAGGAAATAGACGCCCGCGAGAATCCCTATGGCGAGGGTGGAATTGCGGTTGATTTTCTCCACTGCCGGCAGAATTTCAGATCGCGTTAATTTCACCTGACTCCCCTGCAGTGATGAATGACAACTAAAATCTTAGAACAATGACGCGTGAAACCAGGGTTTTTTCTTGAAAATCACTGGTAAAAATCGGCGAGCGGAGCGTCAAAATTGCGTCAGCTGTGGTTAACTTTGGCCACCCCAGAGTTCCTGGTCTCTAGAGAGAATCGGGGACCTGAAAAATACCGGACACGGGGTCAGATGTAGCCTTGCAAACTTCGTAGCGGCTGCTCCTAAGGTAATATCGCTATCGGCATGAATTTCCTTAAAGGACTGTTCGAACAGAGGTTTCAATCCCCCGTTCAACGCATTCAGCCGTTGCAGGGCAACCTGGGAGGGTCGGGTCGTCATATCGTGCGGATCTTCGGCCGAGACGCTCGCGCCATCGGCATACTCCACAACGTCCCCGAAGAGAACCTGGCATTCATAGAATTCTCCAGGCACTTTAGACGTCACGGCCTGCCTGTGCCCGAAATCTACGCGGAGGACCTGCAGCACGGTGCGTATCTGGAAGAGGATCTGGGCGATACAACCCTTTTCGAATTCCTGTCGTCGAACCGTTGGGACGATCAGATCTCACCGCAGGTCATCGAGGTGTACCGGTCCGTTATTGAAGTGTTGCCTCGGTTTCAAATCGAAGCGGGCCGGGATCTGAATTACAGTGTTTGTTATCCACGTTCGAGTTTCGACGAGCAATCCATTGCCTGGGATCTGAACTACTTCAAATACTACTTTTTGAAGCTCGCGGAAGTGCCCTTCAATGAGCAGGCTTTGGAGAACGACTTCGAACGGCTCACGAAATTCCTCTTGAGCGCAGATCACGACTTCTTCCTGTACCGGGATTTCCAGTCGCGCAATATCATGCTCCGCGACGGGCGGCCCTATTTTCTCGACTATCAGGGTGGACGGAAAGGCGCCTTGCAGTACGACGTTGCATCCCTTCTTTATGACGCCAAGGCCGACCTTCCTCCCCAATTGCGTCAGGAACTGCTCGATCACTACCTCGTCACGCTGCCCCGATTTTCAAACGTCACGCCCGAAGCCTTCATGAAGCACTACTACGCCTATGTTTACGTGCGGATCATGCAGGCGATGGGCGCGTATGGCTTTCGCGGCTTCTTCGAGCGCAAGACTCACTTCCTGCAAAGTGTTCCCTATGCTTTACGGAATTTGCGCTGGCTTCTGCAAAACGTCGAACTTCCGATAGCTCTGCCGGCTCTGATGGATGCTTTCTCGAAGATTGTTGGTTCGGAAAAGCTGCAGCAACTGGCGCCGGAAGTACACGGTCTTGGAGTCAGAATTTTCAGCTTTTCGTTCCATCGTGGCATGCCCAACGATGAGTCGGGCCATGGCGGCGGGTTTGTTTTCGATTGTCGGGGTCTTCCCAATCCCGGTCGGGAGGAACGTTTCCGGAACCTTACGGGCAAAGATGAACCGGTAATCGACTATCTCAACCGGGAGGAAAGCGTGCACCAATTCCTGGCGAATGCCATGTCCCTCGTGGACGCCAGTGTCAGCACGTATCAGGGGCGGGGTTTCAAAGACCTCATGGTGTCCTTTGGTTGCACCGGTGGACAACACCGATCCGTCTTTATGGCGGAGCAGTTGGCGCGGCATCTGCGCAGCAAAGGAGGGGTGGACGTGGTTGTTCGTC
>DASTBJ010000188.1:0-6877 GCA_035712125.1 Terriglobia bacterium | reverse complement strand
CATCGAGAATCTTGGTATCCGATTCAAGTGGGCGACCTATCCCGCCCTAATATCCCCTTCCATTGCGGCTATCCTTGGGGAGCAGGCTCGAATGTTCCGCATGGCTGACCCTGCCGGCATACTGGAGCTTCTTGAAACAATCGATGAGGTCGAGCCTGATTCGGATGAGTCCAGCATTACGACGAGCCTTCGTGACATCCGCGACTTTCTTGCAAACCTCATCACAAACCACAAAGACAATATCGCCTTCATCCTTACGATAGTTGGACTGATCTTAAACGTGTATCAGATAGTGGATGCCAGAATTCAGAAGATTGAGAACGATCGCCGCTGGGCAGTCCAAAGAGAGGCTGATGCGAACCGTGATCAACTGCTCACCGCAATGAATGAACAACTAAAAGAGATGCGGCGATCAGAAGAGCAGAAA
Organism: Terriglobia bacterium; assembly: GCA_035712125.1. Lineage (GTDB taxonomy): Bacteria > Acidobacteriota > Terriglobia > 20CM-2-55-15 > 20CM-2-55-15 > DASTBJ01. The sequence goes on along the minus strand of DASTBJ010000188.1, from coordinate 6,450 downwards.
AGAGCTGAATTCGTGGTACGACGCGCGACCACCCTCAGAAGCAAAAACAACTCCCGCTCCCGAACGATCTGCCAACTGTACCCGAACAATACTGTTGTGGTGCTCGAACGGGGCAAGGATTGGTCATATATCGAATTCTTTGATGTCATCGACGGCGAAGCCAAACGAGGCTGGGTGCTCAAAAAATATATCGAGCCGCTCCGACGCAACTAGGGTGACTTCGGCATTGCTGAATAAGACTGCATTCCAACGCTGAAGACGTTGGCGCGGCCGGCGATCATGGCCGTGCACTAACACTTCTTCCTCAGAAATCTATCTCGGTTAGATTTTGACTAACTATTTGTCTCGAATTATCTAGTTGTTCGAATCAACAGTCCCCGGCACACTGGCTTTAGACTAGCGGCACCGGAGCACAATGATGCGAATCGAGATTCAGGTTCATGCCGATAATCTTGGGGACTTGCCGTCTTATATCGAGCGCCGACTCAACGTCGCGCTGAGTCGTTTCGCTGATCGCCTGGGCACAGTGAAGGTGCGGATCCGAAGTGTGAATGGCCCGCAAAGCGGCCGCGTATATAAATCATGCGAACTTCGAGTGCAACTAATGCCCTCCGGGATTTTGCTCATGCAAGAAACGCGAGACGCAAACGTATACGCTTCGATTGACTATGCCGCAGAAAGGATCGGCAGATCGTTCAGCCGTCATTTAGAACGCGATCAGGACAGAAGACAAGCGATTGCGAACAATCGCACCAATACGTTGAAGTTGCGGAAACATCGTACGGCCGCTTGATGGACAGACTATCGAGTTCTACAGAGGTTGTAGTAAGAGCACATTTCCTATCTAGTGGGACAGGAATACGTCATTGCGTCATTCGAGTCATGTGCCGAACACGGACATCGCACTGAGGTTCGTCGGGGAGTGAAATATGAATAAGAGTCTGATTGTCCAACATATCGATATTAGAGACCCTGAAGACCGGATCATTCACCCGACAGATTTCTGCGGTAAACGAGAGAAGATGCTGGATAAGACGATCGCGGATTCGTTCCCCGCCAGCGATCCCCCTTCCTCTCTGCCCGACCCGCAGGTGGATTCATTCTGGGCTCGTCTGGAAGCAGAAACTTAGAGGAAACGCTTTCGGCTTCATCGACAGAATTGTTGGGTCGGAACAGGGTTTAGCATGATTGCTTGAAGGACGTTCCGCCCAGCACTCAATTGCGCCGTTGCTTTGAAGGCGAACGTGCGTGCGACGATGAGCAGATGCCCCGTACCAAATTATCAGTCTTATCTGGAAGCGAAGCGTTCCAGTGCGATTCTCAAAGCCCCCGCTCTCTCGATGAGCAAGCAAGGGAAACTACAATAGGAGGTGTCTATGATTAATATTCAACGAATTCTGTGCCCCGTGGATTTGTCGCCAGTGTCTGTTACTGCAGTTGATTACGCGACATCGCTTGCGAAATCCTACGGTGCGGCGGTTTATCTCCTCCATGTAGTGTCGCCTATTGTCCCAGGTTTTGAGTACGCGGTCGATATTCGCGAGGTTGCGCAATCGTTAAAGGAGAGGTCGACTGAGGAAATGGGAAAGCTTGTGGCGAAGCTGGAGGACACGTCTGTGATTGCCGGCGTCGAAGTGCGAGTTGGGAATGTGTACGATGAAATCAAAACGGCCATCGAAACTGTCGGACCAGATATCGTCCTGATGGGAACGCACAGGCGCGGCGGAGTTGAACGGCTGTTCCGCGGTTCGACGGTGGAAAAGCTCCTGCGTCACAGCCCGGTTCCAATCGTCACGGTACCACCAGAGGTAAGACGCCATAGCCCTACATCGAGCCTCCGTCGAATTCTGGTCGCAACAGATTTCTCAGAGGGGACAGATGAGGCCATGGCATACGGTCTTTCATTGGCGCAAGAGAATCAATCTAGGGTCACGCTGCTTCACGTCATTAACGACCCCGCCGTTGATCTGTCCGCGGCGTATCGCGTTCAGGTGATAGGGACGATTCAGAAGCAGCTTGAAGACATGGTTCCAGCCGAGACGAGAAACTGGTGCGAGGTTGTTACGCGGATCGAAACAGGAACGCCATATCGGAACATTCTCCGGACGCTTGAAACCGATAAAGTGGATTTAGTCGTCATGAACATACACAGCAAAGGCTTGTTCGCCCGGGCACTAATTGGAAGCACTGCCGAGCGGGTGGTGCGTGCAGCAACGTGCCCGGTTATGCTGATTCCTCCAATGAAGGGCCAGGCCAAGAAGACAACACCCCGCATTGAGGAACGAGTGGCCGCGTAGGCCGTGTGCCGAATGAGATCCTCTCCTTGCAGAGGCGAGGAGGGGAACAATTTGCGTGTCGCTCTGGTTGTTGCTCGAAAGCGTCCGTTGAAAATCTGGTGAGACAAACTCGGAATGATCTATTTACTCAAAGTCTATATCCTGGTCGCATTGTTGGTGTTTTCTGCGACCGGACTGGTGGGTTTCGCCATCGCTGGCATTGCGCACCTTGTTCGATCTATGTGTAAGCGGCGAGTCGTGCGGCGGCATCGATTCATGAGGGATATCTACATGAAAAACGAATTATCGTGACAACGTCCGACATTGAACGGTTGAAGCATCTGCTGGAATCCACATCGCCACTGTCCGACCATATCGGCCCGGACGCGCTTGAACAGGAACTCGACCGCGCCGAAGTAGTTACTGCGGACAAGATCTCAAAGAACGTTGTGACGATGAATTAACGAGTGCGTCTCGAGCGTACTGCGAGACTGGCGAACCGACCGAAAACCGTGACAAGCGATGTCGCTGTTTCGCATGACATACTGTCCAGCTGAGGGCTCGAATGACCATCTGGAGAGAATGGCTGGAACATCCGGAAAAACTTTGGATACACAGGGCCTCGTTCCAGATTCATTTCTGGGTGGGTATGGTGGCCACCCTGTACATGTTCTTAATGAGCATTTCGGGCAGCGTGATTGTTTACCGCAACCAGTTGTCGCCGAGGTTCTCGGTCGAGTGGCTCGTGGACCTTCACGCGAACTTGTTGTTTGGAAACATCGGCCGTTTCGTGAACGGCATTGGGGCATCCTCTCTGGCTTTACTGTGTCTGACAGGCGCAGTCATATGGTGGCCCGGAATTAATCACTGGCGTCGTGGCCTGAAAGTGAACTGGAAAGCGCACTTTGGACGTATCAATTGGGATCTGCACAGTGCGCTTGGATTCTGGTGCTTCCCCTTTCTGGCTGTCTGGGGTATTTCCGGAATTTATTTCTGCTTTCCAGGATTTTTTGACGCCTTATACGACGTGGATCCAGAAGGGCGGATTGTAATCCCAATTCTTTCCTGGCTTTCCGACCTTCACTTTGGCAGGTTTAACGGGTTTACCCGAGTTCTTTGGGCCGTTGCCGGGCTGGTTCCTGCCACTCTTTCATTTACGGGTTTTTTCCTCTGTTGCCGTCGGGTGATTTTCAAGAAGGATGACAAACATAGAAACCACGAGGCATAGATCGCGCCGTACGACGGCTGCGAAAGCAGTTCCGACATTTCAGTTCGCTGAAGTGTGCCCGGCTCAGGGACTGCCGACCACGATCAAGTAACCCAAGTCCGTTCGGTTGACTGCAGAGAGTGCTCCAGCCGTCAAGTGCTTAGCTGAATCAAAGTCATAGTCCGGAATCTGAAGGTTCTTTAGAGCTGTTGCGATTTCCATTCCGAGCAATTTCCCCTGGATTTGTCGGACCATTTCTACAAGGGCGTCATCATGCGACTCCACGGTGACGCTGTGGGATCACGTTCGCAATCATTGGCCCGTTCGGCCGGGAACCGTTCTAATCGCGCCTTGACAAGGCCAACCAGGGATGGTGCCTCGGCTGCGCCAAGAAGGGTAGTCGAGGTTACCGCTTCCCTAACGCGTCCGAACCGAGGACAAGTCCGTCGGCGCGTAAAGCTGCAGCTCCATACACCCATCGAAGTCGGAATTTCATCCTGGGCGGAGGTGAGCACTACATACTTTGCCAACAACAATCGCGCCGTACTGCGACCCTGAATACGTCGACACTTACAGTTTCACGGTTCTAACCTCTTTTCATCGTTAACTGGGTAGAAACTGGATAGAACTCCTCCCGTGACCAGCGCCTTCTGTCCGGCCAAACATTTTTCAACGATTCGTTTGTTCATCGCACCCTCACCGGATAAATGGTTGCCAGCCGCCATAACGATCCTCAACTGGACCGCGGCGAAGGCTGAGCGCGATGAGCGCGAGTCCACTGGCGGGAGCGATCCACGGCCAGGCTGGCGTTCCACCCTCCAGGAGCCACGGCGCGAGGAGCACCCACGCACCGCAAAACACGTTGAGTAAACGCACCAGGCGAGCGGGTTCGGCGAATGCGACAACGGCAAACGTCACCACCAGGGCGCCAACGATGTGCGTGCCATCGGCCGCGGGCCCGCGCAGTCCGAGCACCGAAGGCGCGGACATGAGCCAGACTCCAACCAATGCGCTCAGCAACAGGTTCCACGGCGCAGAGAACACTTCGATACCGTGCAGCATCTCCACCAGTCGCGAACGCGTTTGCATTGAATCCGGTTCTTCCGACGCGTGGCCTTCCCCCAGCCATAATGCGCGCCAGACGCTGCCGCCGTCGCGCCGAGTGCGGAGAAGGAATTGACTGGTGGCGATCACTTCATCCAAAGCCGGTGGCACCATCAGGAGCATCACGACCGACGCTACCAGACACAGCGTGCACCACGCTCCGACACTGATCGGCTGGAGGATCACCAACACAATGCTCGTCACGCCTGGCGGGATGATGAACAAGCCGAATAGCAGCACCATCCACGGCATCGTGCGCCAACGCCGCGGGCCGCCAATCAGCCCGGCAAGGGCGTCGATCAGATACGAAAGAGCGCCGAGTCCGGCGTCGGATACGGGAAATGCCTTCGAGATGTCCGAAGTGAGCACGGCGCGGGTGCCTTCACCAAAGAACGGGTCCCACGGATGCGTGATGTGTCCAAGTTGAAATGCCGCCATGTAGCGCGAGAGGAAAAAGCCGATCATCGCCAAGCCAACGATACCCAGGCGTTGAACCCACGCGGAGGGATTGTAGCTCCAGCCTGCCGGGGTGCCCGAGCCGGCGCTATTAGGCCCGAGGCGCGGGACGATCACCGCAAACGCGACGATCAGCGCGCCGGTTAGCAAGTCGTTGTTGTAGACGGCGGCGCTCGGCGTTGAGAACAACAGCGGTGCACTCATCACCCACACGCCAACGCCTGACGCCGCCCACGCGGCCGACGCATAGCGCATCGCCAGTGCGCTGAACAGAATGACAAGCGCGCCGCTCGCAAGATCACTCCAGACCAGCGCCGGCATCGTGACGCCAAGGGCCGGCGCCGTGCCAACCAGCCACAGACCAAGAAGCATGTTCGCCACGTGCGGCCAGGTTGGACCATCCGGCGGCGCAGCCTTCGCCTTCAGCTTGTTTTCCTGATACCAGCCGGGCGGGTCTGCCTTCAGCGCGGCGATCATTTTCGGCAACGTCTCCCGCAGAGAGTGGCGCGGCTCCCAGCCGAAAAGCGCGCGAGCGCGAGAGATATCGACTGCGAAATGGTCGTCAGCAAGATCGATCATCCACGGCTTGATGAACGGGCCAGGGCCGGGCAACACGTCTTGGAACCAGGCGCCGAACTTGGCCACTGCCTTGGGAATGCGATACGTCTTCCATTCCTCGCCGTGAAGCTGGCGGCTGATGGTGCGCTGGAGTTCGTCGTAGCTCAGTGTCTCCGGTTCGCCGATCAGCAGCGTCGTCAACGAAGGAAGTTCCTTGCGATGTTCGACAGTGAGCACCAGCGCCTCGACCAGATCGTCCAGATGCACGAATGATTGTCCGTGCGTGATGTCGCCGGGAAAAACCCGGGCAATGAGCCGCTTTTCGTAAATGCGCTTGATCTGGTACGCAATGGGGATTGAGTGACACTGGTCATTGTAAACACCGGCAATGCGCAGGAACACAACCGGCACGTCGCCACGTTCACGCAAGATGAGTTGCTCCGTCTTCACTTTCGATTTGGGATAATCCCACTTCGGTTCGAGCGGCCAATCCTCGTCGATGCGCTCGCCGGGCTCGCACGGCGCATGTACGAGCATCGTGCTGGAAAAGATGAACTGCTCAACGTCAAAGCTACGAAGTTCGCGCAACAGCCGTTCGGTCCCGAGCACCGTCACTTGCTCGTAGAGCGGGCTCGGCTCACCCGAGAAGCTGTAGTAAGCCGCAAGATGGATGATTGAGGCGATACGCGTGTGCCCGAGCCTACGGACTCCGTCCAGTGCGGCGCGAACGCTGTCATCCGAGCTCAGATCGCAGTTGATGACGTGCTGGGTCTCCGGCGGCGGATGGGGCGGCCCTTCGCGATCCAAGCCAATCTCCGAGTATTTTTGCCAGACCCGATCGATAAAAGA
>DASTBJ010000187.1:0-6347 GCA_035712125.1 Terriglobia bacterium | reverse complement strand
CGGACGATCCGGCGGCCTTCGAAGCCAACAACCTCTACTACCTACGTGGACGCGTCGCGCTGGAACAGCGGGATTGGGCGCGCGCGCTCGATGATTTTGCCCGGGTCGATACGCAAAATCCGTTGCGTCCTCTGGCAGCCTGGCACGCAGCCGAGGCCGCTATCCACCTTGGCACCACAGCGGTAGCCGGCGCCTTTGTGGACGAGCTGCCTTCGGACTTTCCGGCAGAGCTCCGGCTGCGGCTGCTTCGGAGCGCACCGCCGGATCTTGCGCTCCGGATTCTCGATCCGATGACCACACGCGAGGCGCGGCTTCAGCGCGCGCTGCTCCTCGGCGACAATGCGGCACTGTGGAATCTGGTCCGGGAACGCAATTCTGATGAAGTCGCGCTTAAAAGTGCGCGCTGGCTCCTGCCGCTGGCTTCAAACCCGGCGGACTGGAACGCCCTGGCGGGAACCTTCTTCGCACACAGGCAGTTTGCGGATGCCACGGCAGCCTATCAGATGCTTTCCCAGGATTCCGAGTCTGCTCCCGAAGCGCAGTATCAACTGGCGCGCATTCACTTTCTAACTCAGAACTACGAAAAAGCCGTCGAAGGATACCGCGCTGTAGTTGCGGCCTTTCCGGGAACCAACTTTGAACGGGACGCGGCCTACCAGGTCGCGAACTCGCTCTGGCGCCTCCGAAACTATGAAGAAGCGGAAAAAGCGTATCAACAGCATCTGGCCCGTTTCCAAAGCAAAGGCGCGTTGGAGTCGGTGACGCGAGATCTTGTCGATGTCTATCGGTCACTCGGCCAGAACGACAAGGCGCTGGCGTTGATAGAGCGTGCATTCTTAAAGAAGCCGTCTGTTGCCACCCGTCAGGTTTTGCTCTTCTCGAAGGCGAAGATTCTTTACAGCCAACAAAAATATTCCAGCGCTCTGCAGATCATCCGGCAGCTGAAAGGGGCAAAACTGCAGTCCACAGCCGGTGGAACTTCGGCCGAAGAGGTTGCTTACTTCGAGGCGCTCACTCTAAGCAAGATGGGGAATGCGACTGCGGCGACAACGGCGTGGAAGCGGCTTGCCGCAAAACCGACGACCTACTACGGACTACTCGCCGCGCAGAAGCTCGGCCAGGCGGCTCCCGCACCGAGCGTCCCCTGCGGCATGGGATTCGAAAGGACGCGGACGGAGGCTGTCGCGCGCCTTGTCAGCCGCCGCCGGCCCCTCGCGACAGAGGCGAAGGGCGCGTCCGACATTCTCACCGAACTCATGTTTCTTCAGTTGTGGGACGAGGCGTCTCTTTGGATGGACACCGTGAAAAGGCCGGATCCGGTGCTTGCCGCAGACCTGTCATTCGCTGCCGGACGTTACAATCGCGCGATCACGCATGCGTCCAGGTTACCGGCATCCAATCCCGGCGTGGAGGCGCTGCAATATCCGGCAGGATTCCAGCCGGCGATTTGCCAAATCGCCGCAGAACGCGGCGTCGATCCCCTGTGGCTCCATGCCATCATCTGGCAGGAAAGCAAGTACAACCCCGCTGCGCATTCGGTCGCCTCGGCGCGCGGCCTGATGCAGTTCATTCCCGACACCGCGGAAGCCATCGCCGGCCCCGCCGGAGTTACCGATCTGACGCTGGATCGTCTGTACGAACCCGAAGTCAGCATCCAACTCGGCGCTTACTATTGGTCTGACCTGCTGGCAGAGTTCAAGAGTCCCGAACTTGCGCTCGCAGCGTATAACGGCGGACCGGAAAATGTGCGACGATGGAAAGACAAGTGGCCCGGAGGCAGTGACGGCGAGCTCTTCGTCTTCGATATCGGATTCATCGAGACCAAGCGCTATGTTCAGGCTGTCTTCGCGGCGAGAGCGGCGTACGGGAGAACCAACTGAGACAGGAACGCGTCTTTTTCGGCATCTTGTTTGCGGTGGTCGCGATGCTGGGCATCGCCATCACACTGCCGTTCATGTCCTACATTGTGCTGGCGGGGATCCTCACTTACACGCTCTTCCCCATCTACCACTTCCTGAGCCTTCGCACACGACGTCCCGGACTTAGCGCAGGGCTTTCGATCGCGCTCGCGTTGCTCGTCATGATCCTGCCAACCGTCTATCTGGTGTCCGAACTTGTGGATCAGGTGTCAGGGGCCTACAACACGCCGTTGCTAACCGACAGCCTGTATCAGGTCGGGGACTATCTGAACAGCCTGACGCAGGGCCGCGTCGATTTCCAGGACATGCTGAAATCGGCGCTGGATCAGCTCCGCCAGTCCATCGTGGGCCTTGCTCCCAATATTCTCGGGTCCATTTCCGAATTGCTGCTCGGGCTCTTCATCATGTTCTTCGTCATGTTTTACGGCTTCCGCGAAGGACGCGGGTTCATGACATACTTGAAGGCGCTACTGCCACTCGAACAAGGTTTGAAGGACTCGTTGTTTCATGAGCTGCGCAAGATCACCCAGGCTGTGCTTTACGGGCAGGTCCTCACTGCGGTGATTCAGGGTGGATTGGGAGGACTCGGGCTGCTGGTCTGTGGAGTCCCCAATGCTTTGTTCTGGGGAGCGATCATGATGATCATGGCATTCATCCCCGTGCTTGGAACGCCGATCATCTGGGTCCCTGCCGGAGTTGGCCTGCTTCTCGACGGCGCCGTAACACGCGGTGTTCTGCTTCTGGTCTATGGCGCCACGATCGTCATGAACATCGATAACTTCCTGCGGCCCAAACTCGTGAGCGACCGCTCGAATATTCATCCGGTCTTGATTCTTATCGGCGTCCTCGGAGGCCTGCGCGTCTTCGGTTTCATTGGAATGCTGGTGGGACCGTTGATCCTCGCGATACTGGTCGCGTTAATCAAGTTCTACGAGCAGAACTACCTGCGGCGAGGCCAATCACAAAACGTCGCCTGACGGATTCACGGCCGCCATGTAGACCGTTGAAAGTCGGCGGAGACGGTTTGCGAATAGATCGCATCGACTGCGATGTCGAGCCACGGCGCATGAGGTAGTTCCATTAGTTCCGTGCGAGACAGATAGCGGAGCTCGAGAATCTCGTGGCCATCCGCCCGTAGCTGTCCTCCGATAATCCGCCCCCTGAAGATCGTCCCCACATAGGAGGCCCGATCGCCGTTGACATAGTCGACGAGAAGCTCCTTGCCGCCGTAGACGCCGAGAATCTCTGTAAGTTCGACGAAAAGGCCGGTTTCCTCCCAGGCTTCCCGCACAGCGGCATCAGCCGGAATCTCTTCAGGTTCGATCAATCCACCGGGCAAAACCCAAACCCTGCGGTCGCCATGCAGACCCATCAGGACCCGTCCCTGATCGTCGTATAACGCGACAGCTGCGGAGGGCAGCACTAATAGATCGTGTCCAACCTTCTTGCGGAGTTCTCGGAGGTGACCTGAGAGTGGCATCTAGGGATTGTAAGTAAAAAGAAATTTTGAAATTGGACGAATCCTGCATTTCTAATCCGAAATTGGAAGTCTCAAATTGGACGTCCAATCTAAGATTTCCAATCTCGGATTAGAAATGCAGGATTCGTCCAATTTCAAAATTTCTTTCCAGGCCTTCAGCCAAATTTCCGATTCTACCTTGCCGAGCAGGCGCTTGGACTCCATCCCGTCGCGTCGGGAAGTTTCTTGAAGTCCGACGTCGTCACAAGTGGCCGGGAGAAGTACAGAGGATCGTCGACCTTGGTGGTGACACTGATCCACTGATCGCCGTTGGGCAGGGAGAGAAGGTCGAAGTATTCGGTAACGACAGCACGTTCGCTGTGGGGAGCTCCGTTCTTTCGGACATAACCGGGGCTCAGGTGCGTGGTCACAACTTTCAGGTTTCCTCCCCGGGGCGGTGCGGCTGCGCCACGAGCGCCGCCACGTGCGCCGGGTGCCACTTCCCACTCGGCGGAAGAATAGCCTTGCAGGCTCGGCTGGGTATTCCCAGGGGCAGGTGCACCGAAACGAAGGAGCCGGGTCTGTGTACCGGTGTCGGTATCGATTCGAAGCGTGGTGTCGTTTTCCCAGCTAATGCGTAGCCGTCCCGGCAATCGCATGATGTTGGCAGCCCCGTAGGCTTTGCATTGTTCGCCGGCTGCTTCATCCTTAGCGGGATCCCATAACTGTCCGACTCTGCGGCCTTCGTTATTAAGCGTGAGTGTTTCAAAGATGCCCTTATCGGGAGTCACCATGCGGAATTCCCAGTCCTCGCTGATGACGGAAACCCAGTGACCCGTGAGATCAACAGGGGCACTCTGGCGGGCGGATGCGGGCGCTGCCCCGCCGCGACCTCCACGCTGCGCGTAGCCAGGGACGTAGGCCACGAGCGTGAGGGCCGCGGCAAGAAGGGGCAGTGGTAGAGCGCGGAACTTAATCAACAACTTCGCCACTCCGAGTTCCCCAGCTGAATCCATCGGAAGGCCGGGTCAGATTAACCATCAAAAGCCGATACTCACCGGGAACACGGGAGGGACGGCCGACAATCGTGATCGCGTCGCCGACCTTCAGCGTTTCCTGCGTGATTCCGCGATTGCTCAATTGCGAGGTACCGGCCCATTCCACGGCCCATCGCTGCACGGCGCCGGTCGCGTCGGGCGCCTGAATGGTGACGTAGGAATGCGGGTTGCGGAAGACAAACTGGATGAGCTTGCCTTCAAGCTTTACCTCTTTACCAACATCGTATGTGGCGGCGTAAGAATGATGGGCGTATGCCGCAACGCCGGAAAGAACAATGGCGACAATGGCGAACAGAAATATTCTGCGCATCATTATTTCTTCTCCTTGAGACTCTTATAAACGGCTTCAATAAACATTGCGGTAGTCCACGTACCGGTGTCCGAGCCATAACGACCGTCAAAGTCCATCGTCGGGCGGGCTGCCTTAACCTGCTCGACGGTCATGCCCTTATTGATGAGATCCTGAACCCGATCACGAATAATAGAGAGCATATTCCTGTAGGACGCAACATCCGCTGTGTCTGAAAGTCGCCCGCGGCCCGGAATAATCCAGGTCCCGCCTTGCGATCGGTATTCAGCCACGGCGAGGTCGAGAATGTGATTCAGGCCTTTGATAACTCCCTGAATACTACCGCCCTTTTCCAGATCTATAAAAGGATAGCTGACGGTCGAGAAAATGTTGCCCGCGGCGATCACTTCAGAACGACGAAAGAAGACTGTGCTGTCCCCGTCCGTGTTTGCAGCGGGCTGGTGATAAACGATCACAGCTTCTCCGTTGAAATATTCGGGGATCTTGTGGAACTCATCGAAGTAGGAATCTGTCGGCAGCGCGCCCGCAGGAGCCGCAGGTGTACCGGTGCTCATTCTTAACAGCACGTTTTCGTGCGCAATGACTTGGGCCGAGCGTCCAGGATTCGCGAACGCGGCGCCGAATCCACCACCGCGGGGAAAGAACCCCGAACTGGCGATCTTCTGATTACCGCCAACGTGCTCGGCCGCAGCACTCGTATTGATGATGTAGCGCAGCGGTTTTGCGGGGGGCGGAGAACTTATGGTGTTGTTGATGAATGGGCTGGACCACCCCAGCGTGCCGGGACAGTTCACGCCAAAGCAATTATTGGGTACGGGCGCATTGACCGTTGAATTCACCAGTTCCCGAACTTTCGCCAGGATCTTGTCGGCCATCGGCGCCGCACCCGAATTCACCATCAACACACCTTCGGACCCGATGGAGACGGCGATGTTGGTGCCATCGGCGATCAACATATAGACGTTACCCTGAACAGGAAGAACATGAACCTCGCCGTCCTTTGGACTCTGATCCGCGATGGCCTTGGCGAGATTGACGGCGCTCTTCGATCCGGGAACCTTCAGGTCGGCAACTTTGACGGAGCCGTTGATCGTGGACTTGTACTCCGGATAGATGGTCTTAATGCCTCCCCGGGTTGGCTCTTCGGGAATCCACTTCTCGTTCTTGAGCCACTCCGTTAAAGCGGTGTTCTGGCCGGGAAGGAAGTGCGGCACCCAGTGACGGTTCGTTCCGCCGTTCTCGGCGAAACTCGACGCATTGCAGGTTTCCCAATTGGTCGTCGCGTTGATATCGACCTGGTACGTGGTCGACTGAATGAACGGTTCATCCATGTAAACGGGATCGTCGATCACGGTAACGGCCGTTATGGTGTCGCCGTGGCGGGTGATGAAATCCGTCATTAAATACATGTCGCTGGTCTGAGGGCCCGCTCGACGAAGATAGCCGTCCTTCAGATGCGTCGTTGTGATCTTCAAAGTGTTGCCAACCCATTCGCCTGTAGAAAAACCCGTCCAGGTATGTGGTGCCCACGCGGGTGGATGCGGCCGTCCATCCATATAGATAGGCCAGTCAAGCGAGCGCATGAACTGAATGTGGTAAGC
>DASTBJ010000186.1:0-8497 GCA_035712125.1 Terriglobia bacterium | reverse complement strand
AGCAGGGACAGAGACACTATCCTTTTTAAAATTGGGGAAATTTGAAATCGGACGAACGGAAAAGCTCAAATCCGTTCGTCCAATTTCGAAATTCCTCTGTCCCAGATTTCAAAAAATGGAACCAACTGAAACCTATACCTGGTAGGTGGCGTCCATCGTGATCTTGGCATTCAGCAGTTTTGAGATCGGGCAGCCTGCCTTCGCATTTCCCGCCGCTTTCTCCACAGCAGCACGATTCGCTCCGGGCGCCTGGACGGTAACGACCAGGTGGCTGGAGGTGACGGCAAATCCGTCTTCCGTTTTCTCAAGCGTCACAGTCGCTGAAGCATCAATCTTCTGCGCGGTGATTCCCGCCTCGCCGAGCTGAGCGGATAGCGCCATCGCAAAGCATCCCGCGTGTGCAGCCGCGATCAACTCTTCGGGGTTTGTTCCCTTCTGGCCCTCGAACCGTGTAGCGAATGTATAGGGAACGTTGGACAACACGCCGCTTCCGACCGAAACCTGACCTTTGCCATCTTTCAATCCACCCTGCCAGACCGCAGACGCCTTACTTTGCATGATTCCTCCTTTAATGGCCTTTCATCTTAACGCGTTCCGATCGCAAAAAGGCTCGCTGCGGTCCGAATGTACCAGCGGCCATCGACCAGAGCCGGGGATGCCAGGGTTGGTTCACCGAGATTGTTCACGTGCATAAGATCGAACTGGCTGCCGCCGCGCAGCACAAACGTTTCGCCCTGATCGTTAGTAAAGAAAATCTTACCGTCGACCACCACAGGCGAAGCCGAGAAACCTTCCCGCTGTGCAACGCCGAGACGATTTTGCCAGACCGTTTCTCCAGTCTTTGCGTCGAAAGCCGTGGCAATGCTGGTCATGTCGTTGACCATGTAAAGCCGATCGCCATGAAGGATGGGCGAGGGAATAAATGGCGACCCTCTGGGACTGGACCACACCAGATGTGTTCCCGTGACGTCTCCTTGTCCGCCGGGGCGAATTGCGAGGGTTGGCCCCGCTCTTCCTGAGGAACTGAACAGCAATCCATGACCGACAACGATGGTTGGAACGACCTCCATTGTCGTGCCGCTGACTCGCCACAATTCGGCACCCGTTTCAGGGTTATAGGCAACGACCGCGTACTGACCGTTTACAACGATCTCATCTCGACCGTTTGCCGTGATGGCGACCGGCGTTCCCCAGCCTACAGTCGCGTTTCGCGCCGTACGCCAGAGCTGCTTTCCTGTCGCGGCATCGAAGGCCGCGATAAACGATCCGGCGCGCTGATCCTGGTACAGGATGACGCGATCCTTGTAAAGCAGGGGCGATCCGGCCGTTCCCCAATAATTGTTGATCGCCCCCAGATCCTGTCGCCAGACCAGTTTTCCGTCGAAGTCGAACGCCATGAGGCCGCGGCTGCCAAATGAAACGTAAACGAGTTTTCCGTCGGTGCTGACAGTAGCCGACGCGTGCCCGTTCTTGTTGTGTACGGATTCCTGGCGGCCTTCAGGCGCCGAAGCTTCCCAAAGTTGAGTACCGTCGGAACGCCGGAATGCGATCAGCGACAACCGTCGTCCGGCGTCGCGCGCTGTCGTCAGAAAGATACGGTCTCCCCAGATGATGGGAGAGGAATTCCCTTCTCCGGGAACAGGAACCTTCCACAGAACGTTTTGCGTGGCAGACCATGTATCGGGATAACCGCGGTCGCCGGAAACGATTCCCTGACCTGACGGGCCACGCCACCGCGGCCAGTAGCGCGCACCTTCACCCGTGATGGCAACCATCGAAACGGCAGCTGCCTGCGGAGCCGGGACTGCCGACGTCCGCACGGAAACCAGAAGAATTGCCAGAGAGAGACCCGCAAGAATGGATACGGACCTGAAGGACCAATGCATCACTCCCCTCCTATCTACACTGTCCAATCGGCGTTTTTATTTCCCGGGCTCTATTTTGAGTACCGCGCCGGCGGTCTCATCGGTAAGCACGTAAATGTACCCGTCAGATGACTCACGAACGTCACGGAAACGCTGACCAAGTTCGGTCAGCATCCTTTCCTGAGTGACAGGTTTACCCTGCGCATCAAAAGTCGCCCGCAGCAGCGACCGTGTCATCGTCGCCATGAGCATGTTGCCTTTCCACGCGGGAAACTTATCGCCATTATAGAAGATCAAATTCCCGGGATTGATGGATGGCGCCCAGAAAAATACCGGATCCTCAAAGCCGGGGACGCCGTTTGCCCCTCGTACCACCGGTTCACCGTTGTAGTGCATGCCATTGGTAATCAGAATCCAGCCATAGTTCTTCCCCGCCTGGATACGGTTAACCTCATCACCTCCGCGGGGACCGAACTCCGAAGACCAGAGATCACCTGTGACGGGGTGGAAGGTCAAACCCAGAGGATTGCGATGTCCGACGGAGTAGATTTCCGGCCTGTAACCTGCCCTGCCGATGAAGGGGTTATCCAGTGGAATCGTTCCATCATCTTTGAGCCGGAGAATCTTTCCGTCAGAACCGGGCGCCTGAGATTGTTCTCCGTAATTGCGATCTCCGCTGGTGACGTAAAGGTATCCGGCTTTGTCGAATGCGATGCGGGAACCGTAACTGCCATCGGCGGGTCCCTGACCGCAACACCGCGCAGGGATCCCTCGCCCGCCATAATACGGCTGTGCGAGGAAAATATCTTTGAAGTCCGTCAGCGATCCGCCGCCGTCCCATCGTGCGCGCCCGACAGCCAGGGTCGCTTTCGCGGGATCTTCTTCGAACCCGTCAGTGTCGGCGGTCGGAATTCCCGATGGTCCGGTACCTGGTTTCGAATAGGTGAAATAGATCAACCGATTCTCGGCAAACCTCGGGTGGAGCGCGATGTCGAGCAATCCCCCGAGCGTAACCGCTCGAATCTGCGGCAGACCTGTTATCGGTGTCGGATCTAGCACGCCACTACGAATCACACGCAAGCGGCCGGGACGTTCGGTGACGAGCATGTCACCGTTCGGAAGAAATGCCAGCCCCCACGGATGATCGAGGCCCTTGGTAACGACCGTGATGTGAACCCGGTTTGGTCCTTCACCTAAATCCCATGGGCCATCTCCGAACGGGGTTGCGCCCCGCCCACCCGCACCACCACCCCGGCCTTGCGCCTGTCCTGCAGTGGGTTGAGCCGGCGCGCCGCGCTGACTGGCTGCGAGATGAACAGTGAGTGAAAAAGACACGAGAACGCCGACAGACAATAAGGCCGTAGAAACCGGCTTTGGGACCGCAGGCTTCATCGTTTCCTCCAGGAAAAGTGCGGGCAGTATACCCCGGGCAGTCGAATGGGGAAACCGCAGCTTCCCTCAATGACATGAAGAGGCGAAATCGGTTCATCCCAGCCTGCGTTGCGTGATAAAAGCTATTCGCAATTCATTTGGAGGCTTTATGGCACAGCAACTTTCCCGGCGTGGACTGATAAAAGGTGGAGCAGCGTTTGCATCGCTGGCGGCAATGGGTGTGCTCGAGGGCGCGCTGCCGGCACTGGCACAGGGCGAGGAAGTGGTGGCATGGACCGACATCCCGGCCAACTTCACAACCGCGGGTCGTGGAGGCCGCTCGCTCGATACACGAACCGTTCACAAAGGCACTTTCTTTACGCCCACTGAGGACTTCTACCTGGTCCAGCACTACGGTGCCACTACTGTGGATCCGGCGACGTATAAGCTCAGGATCACCGGACTCGTCAACAAGCCAGTCGAACTCACCCTGGCACAACTGAAACAACGGCCGCGAACCGAGATCATCGCCGGATTCGAGTGCAGCGGCAGCAGCCCCGCAAACTTCAACCGCCTCTGTGGAAATGCCCGATGGGCCGGCACCAGCCTGAGCCCGATTCTCAAGGAAGCGGGCTTCATGCCTCATGCCCGGGAAGTCGTTTTCTTCGGAGCTGACAAAGGAATGGAGAGCGTGGCCCATGGTGGCCCCGCCCAACAGGTGGAACAGCACTTCGGACGCAGTATGACAACGGAAGACGCAATGAGACCCGAACTGATTCTGTGCTGGGAAATGAACGGCGCACCACTCGATGCTACACACGGCGCGCCCGTTCGGCTGCTTGTTCCCGGTTGGTATGGCGTTGCAAACGTGAAGTGGCTCGATCATATCCACGTGCAGGACACGCGCTATGTAGGGCGATTCATGTCTCGAGACTATGTCACGCTGATCGGCCAGAAGATCGGCGACCAGACCATCTGGAACGAAACACTTGTTGCAAGAATCCGCATCAAGTCGATGGTTTCACGCCTGACCCGCACCGGCACCCGCTATACCGCGGACGGATTTGTCCTGAACGACGGGACACCACTGAAGTCGGTGGAAGTCCGTGTGGACAACGGACCCTGGCAAGCCGCCCAGTTGGACTCCCAGAACACTCCATTCTCGTGGAAGCTGTTTACGTATCAGTGGAACAACCTCGCCCCCGGCGAGCACACGATCGTTTCGAGAGCGACGGATGCCAATGGAGTCGTTCAGCCCGAAGAATCGTTCCTGGCGGACAAGAAAACCCGGTGGGAAAACTACGCGCAGTTCACGAGGAAGTTCACCGTCTAAATCGGAGGAACATGATTCGCAGAATCACGGTAGTGGCGCTTACGGCGATTCTGCTGGCCAGCGCTGCCGCTGGGGCTCAAGATGCGAAGGCCGTCCTCACGAGCGCCAGTCAGGCATTGGGAGCGCAGAACCTGACATCGTTGACGTATTCGGGATCAGCGTCGGACGTCAACTTTCTACAGACGAAAAGCATTCAGGGGCCGTGGCCTCTACGTCCCATCACGGCGTACACCCGCGCGATCGATTTGGGTCAGATGGCGATGCGCTCAACCGGTCAGACAAACAATCCCCCTCTTCTTGGCGGAGCCCCCGTGGCGGGAACCTACACACAGAACATCCCCGCTACCGCAACGACGTGGGCGCAGCAACTGGAATACTGGATCACGCCGTGGGGTTTTCTGAAGGGTGCAACGGCAAACAACGCCACCGTCCAGGCACAACGCATCAGCGGAAGAAATTACATCGTTATCACGTGGTCACCGGCCGGGCTGAAGGCGCCGTCCGGCATCCCTTACACCGTGAAAGGATATGTCAGCGATCGGAATCTTGTTGATCGCGTCGAAACCTGGGTCGAACACGACATCCTCGGCGACATGCACGTCGAAGCGCTGTATGGCGAATACATGGATTTTGGCGGCCTGAAGGTTCCTACAAGGATTATCCAGAAACGCGCTGGCTGGCCCTATTTTGAAACGCAGGTTGCATCGGCGAGCGCGAATCCGGCCGATCTCGCACAGTTGCTCGGAGGCGGTGGCGGGCGCGGAGGCGGAGGTGGCGCAGCGGGCGGCGGGCGCGGAGGACAGCAAACGGCGCCCGGTGCTGTACCAACGGTGCCGGCGGCGGCAGGAGCAGCAACTCCCCCGCGGGGCGGGGGTGGAGCTGGAGGTGGCGGCGGCGGCCCTGGTGCCGCCGCGACTCCCGGGCCTTCGTCGGAAAAACTGGCGGACGGAGTCTACAAGATCAACGGCAACTACAATGCTCTTGCAGTGGACTTCATGGATTATGTTGCCGTCATTGAGGCGCCGCAAAATGTCGGGCGTGGTGAAGCCATTCTTGCGGAAGTAAAGAAGGTGTTCCCCAACAAGCCCGTTCGCTACGTCATCAACTCACATCCCCACGCCGATCATGCAGGGGGCCTGGCCCCGTTCCTTGCCGACGGTGCAATTCTTGTCACGCACGAAAACAACAAGAAGTTCTTCGAAGACGCCTACAACGAAAAACGGACCCTTCTAAACGACAGCCTTGCGAAGTCGGGGAAAAAACCGAAAATCGAAACGGTCGGCGAGAAGCGAGTCATCAAAGACGAGAACCATAGCATCGAGCTCTATCACGTTATCGACAAGAATCCGGAAAGGGTCCACTCCAACGGCATTCTCATCGCGCTGCTTCCAAAAGAAAAGATTCTCTTTCAGGCAGATTTCACGCTGCCGAATCCAGGTTCTACGGTTCCCTACACGGCATCCCTTGCCGAACATGTCGACCGCCTGAAGCTGGATTTCACCACGTACCTCTCTGTCCATAATTCCAGCGAGCCTCAAACCAGAGCAGACCTGATGAAGCTCATCGGGAAGTAAGGCACAACCGGTCAGTCCGTGCCTTCCATGTATCGAATGCGTTTGTTGAAAAATTCCTATCATTAAAGGAGCCATAGCCGTCGAAGACGACGAGCCCTTGGGGGTTGATCAGATTTCCCCGTCTGTTCTTTCCGTGCCTACTCTTCCCGCAGAGAGCTTGCCGGATCGATTGCCGCGGCCGATCGACCGGGAAGGTACATCGCGGCGACGGCGACCAGCATGGCGAAAGGGATTACCAGAGCGTAGGTGATCCCGTCGAGCGGAGTCACGCCGAAGAGAACGAGGACACTGCTTTTGAAAGGTTTCGAACCCCTGATTCGGGAACGAATGCCAGGGTGAAATTTTGAAAAGGTTGGATCGATTATACAATGCCAACCATGCCGCCACTCTGAAGGAGACAATCCCATGAGTTTCATCCGAAGTGCTTCCACCGTGATCTGCTGCACACTCGTTGCCTGCGCCTTTACTGCCGCTCAAGCACCAACACCGTCGCAGAGCGAAAGCCGGCCAACACTCGAGCAGCTAAGGCAAACGGTGTCGCGTCTGAGGGGTAATCGCATTGAGACCCCGAACAACTACGACAAACTGACGGCGCAGCAAAAGGCCTATGCGGAGAGCATTCTGAGCGGTCCGCGCAGCGACATCTCAGGTCCGCTTGGCGTCATGATGGTCACCCCGGAACTGGGGGATCTCACACAGAAGGCCGTCGCCTATGCTCGCTTCGCCGGTCGCGAAGGATTCTCGAGCGTGCCCCCGAAGCTGAACGAGCTCGCGATCCTCATCGTTGCCAAACACTGGTCAGCCGAATATGTCTGGAACGCCCATCACACGGCGGCTGTGCGGTTAGGGATCCCTTCCGAGATCGTTGAGGCGATCCGTGTCGGAAGGCGGCCGACCGTCATGGAAAGAGATGTTGCTGCGGTGTATAACTTCGCGACCGAGTTTATGGCCAAACGCGAAGTCAGCGATGCCACGCTTGCCGCTGTGAAGACCGTGCTTGGAGGCGACCGCGGTGCCGTGGACCTTGTTGGCACGATGGGGCTCTACCAGATCTCCTCGATGATGGTATCGCTGGACCAGACCCCGCTTGCACCGGGAACGAGATCGTACTTTCACTAGTTGCTCGCAACACCCATGTTGGTACCGGATGTCGGGCGGAATGGTCCCGGATTCTGGAAGGGAGGAGGAAGCAATGCTCATTAATTGTGACCGACGAGCGACAACGAAGCGCCACGCCCCTGGAGGGTGCTCTATCTCACCGGCGCGAGCCGTTTCAATTCCTCGAACCAGTTGAGAACAACTCTGACTTCCTGTGGCACGGCGAGATCTGCCGTTATCGAAGCAGCATCGCTTCCCAGTTCAGGACAACCGTGATCGGCGACGACATGGACCTCTCGTCAGGGAGAAAGGCCAGAATCCGGGATCCGTTCTCCGCCACTTCAAAGGACGTTTCGGTCGGCAGCGTAAACAGCTTCTGCGGAGGCTCAAAGTCGAAAGACGAGCCGCTGCTAAAACTCACCTTCACGCTCATCAGGTCACGGTTACTCGCAATGTAGAGTAGCTCGCGCGAGTCCGCGCGCCAGATCGGGAAGACACCGGTTCTCGAAACCTGCCATCTCCCGCCCGGAGGCTCAGTTCCTTCTGCCGTCGGCCCCTTAAACGGCCGCACAAGTACTTCATCAGATCCATGCTCGTTGGACCGATACGCCATCCATCGGCCGTCCGGCGAGATCCGCCCAAACCACTCATTGTGCTTCGTCGCCAGCCATTGGTGGGCCTTGCGGTCCGCGATGGAAAGCAGAAGGAGGTCAAACAAACTCCCTCCGCGGTTGGTGGCGAAAATCAGATACTTGCGGTCGGAAGACCAGTCCAGTGGATACTTCTCGAACTCCGAGTGAAACAGGACCTCGTCAGCAGCGGATCCGTCGGCCGGCACGCGGTAAAGGCCGTCGCCGCACCACGTGCCTTCCCGGCACGGGGTGGAGACTCGCTCGGAACGAAAGAACACGAACTTCCCGTCCGGAGACCAGATGGGCCAGCCATCAGGGCGGGGATCGAAAGTCAGACGAGTTCTGGAACTGTTCGTAAGACCCAGCACCCAGATATCCGAGTTTCCGTTTTCGTTTATCTCCACGGCAACCCGCTGCCCATCCGGAGAGATTCGGAAACCACCACCGAAGAGCGCCGGCTCGCCCGCCGTGCCCACACGGTCTCCCTTCCGGTCGAGCCACACCAGTTGCCGCTGCCGGGTATCGCCGTGTCGATAGGTCAACGTTCCGCTACTGGACGCCGAAAAAAAGCCGGCATAACTGTCGTTACCCACCTTCTCCGTGATGGGAACGGGTTGTCCGACA
>DASTBJ010000185.1:0-5213 GCA_035712125.1 Terriglobia bacterium | reverse complement strand
TCGACAGTTCTCGGATCGGGGGGTCCCGGAGCGCTCCAGCGCGCGACGAGACGTTAATCAGGGGTTTGTCAGCACACGCCCGGGATGGAACAGACCAGACACTTCGCGAAGGCCGGAAACTTCCGCAGGAAACGCCGTTAGTGCGCCGCGGAATGACTCTGACCGCGGACGCGGATTTGCAGGGAATCGCGGACGAACCGAGAACCCGGCTCCAGCCGTGAATCGCCCCGGCAACTCAAGAAGACCGGAGACGCCCGCAGGGAACAGCGTTGTGAGTTTCCCTCGGAACAACGCTGAGCGCGGACGCGGGTCTGATGGGAATCGCGGACGAACCGAGAGCCCCGCTCCACCCGTGAATCGCCCCGACAACTCACGAAGACCGGAGACGCCCGCAGGGAACAGTGTTGTGAGTTTCCCTCGGAACGACGCTGAGCGCGGACGCGGGTCTGATGGGAATCGCGGACGAAATGAGAATCCTGCTCCAGCCGCGAATCGGCCCGACAATTCCCGAAGACCGGAGACACCCGCGGGGAACAACATCGTGACTTTTCCTCGGAATGAGTCTGGCCGCGAACGCACGGGAAACTCTGCAGTGGCAGCAGGGAATAGACCCGAGCCAGCGCGGGTCCCCGAAGGCAATCGCGGACGGAGCGTGAATTCGGGCAACAACCCTATGAGAATTCCAGGTGAGCCGGACCGCCGGGCTGAGATTTCCCAACCACGCGAACGCGTCGCTGCTCCTCGAGCGGAACCGGAACGTCCCCGACCGTCCGAAGATCGCGGACGACCCGCAGTTTCGGCTCGACGTGAGCCCGAACCCTCACGGCCAGCGGTTTCAGAATCCCCGAGGCCGCAGGCCTCTCCGCGTCCCGAACCGCAACGTCCTCCGGAGCCTCAGGGCCGGCCGGAGCGGTCCTCAGGGGGCGAAAGGGAGAGGTCGCAACCGCCTCCGCAGGCGCAGGCTTCGCCTTCAGCCCCCGCGCCGTCGCCTTCAGGCGCCTCTTCAGGCGGCAATGATGAGGGAAATAGCGGTGGGGGGAGAGGCCGCGGGCGCAGGTGAAAATTAAGTAAGGAGAAATTGGGGACAGACAAGGACGGACACTTCATTCGCATCACGAATTAAGTGTCTGTCCCCATTCGCAATCCCGAACTCTCCCTCATCGAGTGCTACAATAGCCTGTTGAATCTTTAGGTGCAGAGGCAACATGGCTATATGGAATAAGGAAAAGGATGGACCGGTTACTGAAGAGAAGGTGCTCGGCGTTCTCAAACGCGTTCAGGATCCGGATCTGCGGAAAGATATTGTTTCCCTCGGCTTCATTCGAAACTTGAAGATCGACGGGGGCAACGTCGCTTTCGACTTAAACCTCACAACCCCCGCATGCCCCGTCAAGGATCAAATGCGTGATGAAGCAGTTGCGCTGGTGAAGGGGTTGGCGGGAGTTCATAACGTCAATGTCAACATGACCGCCGAGGTTCGACAGAGCCCGCAAATGGACCGGACTGCACTCAAGAATGTGAAGAACCTTGTTGCAGTCGGACGCGGTAAGGGCGGCGTCGGTAAATCCACGGTCGCCGTGAATATTGCGGCATCGCTCGCGCTCGAAGGCGCCGCAGTGGGTCTGCTGGACGGCGATATCTACGGGCCCACGATGCCGATCATGCTCGGCATTGAACAGCCGCCGAAGAGTATCAATAACCGGATGATTCCGCAGGAGTCCGCGGGCTTGCGGTTCATGTCGATGGGACTTCTGGTGAAATCGGATCAGCCTCTGATCTGGCGCGGGCCCATGGCACACCGCGCCCTTCAGCAGTGCCTCTTTGACGTTGAATGGGGCAATCTGGATTACCTGGTTGTCGACTTGCCGCCCGGGACGGGCGATATCCATCTCACGCTGGCGCAGCAGGTGCCGCTGACGGGCGCCGTGATTGTCTCCACTCCGCAGGACGTGGGGCTTCGTATCTCGGTCAAGACACTCCGGATGTTCCAACAGACCCGTGTGCCGATCCTGGGAATCATTGAGAATATGAGCTACTACATCTGCCCGCACTGTAATTCGCGCGATCACATTTTCGGTGAAGGTGGTGCGAGACGCGCAGCGGCAGAACTCGAGATTCCGTTTCTCGGCGAAGTGCCCCTGGACCTCGCGATCCGGCAACAGTCGGATGCCGGATCGCCGATCGTCGTTGCACAGCCAAACTCCGAGAGTGCCAGGACATTGCGTGAAATCAGCCGGAAGGTTGCCGCTCAGGTAAGCATTCGTGCGTTTTCCGCGTTGCCGGTGCTTGAAGTGGAGTAGGCATGGCATCGGATGCCACCACGCCCACCAAGATCAAGAAACTCAGTCCTGGCGAAATTCAAATTCTCTGGGCGGACGGCCATGAAACACGGCATCTTGCGCCGTTGCTTCGCGGCCTTTGTCCGTGCGCGTCCTGCCAGGATGAGATGACAGGAAAGCGCGTCGTTCTGCCGATTCATATCCCAGATAGTCTCGAGTTCCGAAAGATCGAACTGGTGGGGCAGTATGCGGTCCACTTCGAGTTCAGCGATCATCACGGGACGGGTATTTACAGCTTCGAATATCTGCGTGAGTTGTGCCGGTGCGCAGAGTGCGCCCGGTGAGACTGATAGTCGGAATCACGGGCGCGACGGGTGTGATCTATGGCATTCGCATCCTCGAAGCGTTGCGCGCTCTGTCTGTGGAAACCCACCTGGTCATTACTGATATGGGCAAGACGACCATCTCGATGGAGACCGACCTTGCCATCGGAATTGTCGAAAAGCTTGCCACCAGGGTTTATCCCATTCGAGATCTTGCCGCTGCGATCTCGAGCGGATCGTTTCCTACGGACGGGATGATCGTCGCGCCATGTTCCGTGCGGACGCTCTCTGCAGTTGCGAACTGCGCCAACGACAATCTGCTCACGCGTGCTGCCGACGTGACGCTCAAGGAACGCCGGCGGCTTGTTCTCGTGTTTCGTGAGGCGCCGTTGCATGCGGGACACTGTCAGCTGATGCTCGACGCATCGAGAATCGGCGCGATCCTGATGCCTCCAATGCCAGTTTTTTATACCCGCCCGCAAACAATCGCCGAGATGGTGGATCAGACGGTGGGCAGGATTCTGGATCTGTGGGGGTTGGAAATGCCCGGCCTTAAGCGCTGGGAAGGATGACTCCGGGAAGGATGACTCCTTAGGCGGCAGGTTCGACGACTGCAGCCATGGAGCCCAATGAACGAGGCAACCGCCAGTCTTTGCCGTACGCGTGAATTTGATCGCGCTTCAGTTCGGCAGTCTCGAGTTCGCAGGTCAGAAGGATCGTCGTGCCGACGGTATCCACTTCGACAGCGTGGCTGAGAGCTTTTGACTCTGTCATCCCAAAGATTTTTACCAGCATTTCGACGACGTAGTCATAGGTATGGTCCTCGTCGTTGAGCAGGATGACGTGATACAGAGGCTGCACCTGGTCTCTGGTGTCATCTTCAACTTCCGGAAAGACGCTCGTCGAACGAGAACTCATTTACGCGATTTCCCCCGAGGGGCCCAGTGTACTCTTGCAGGCTTTGCGATGTCTAACGCGGTCCGATGCCCTGATTGCCTGTCGGAATAGGAGAAAATGGAGTGGCTCGACGTGACGAATAGACACGTCGGGACCTACTCTGGGCAGGTATCGGACAATGTGTCCATCTCAATAAAACCATTGGCTTTCCTCCTCTGAGGTTGGTAGATTTCACGTTTGCTTTTTACTGGGCGGGCCTGCCCTGTTCATACATTCAGGAAGGAGTTTTATGGCTGATGGAAAAGGCCCGGGGCGGATCACGACAAGTGGTCTGGCCTTCGGCGCGCTTATGGCGATTCTGATCGTCATTTCGCTTTGGTTATTCATCGCACAGCCCTGGTGGTTTCCGACGCTGTCGTCCGTTCATGGAGCCGAAATTGACGGCGTTTTCATGGCAGTTCTGGTTGTCACGGGCATAGCGTTCGTTGTGACACAGGCGATGCTTGGGTATTTTGTCGCGCGCTACGGTTCATCCGGCAAGGAGAAAGCCGATTACTGGCATGACAATCCCAAGGCCGAGTTCTTTCTGCTGACCGGCACCGCCCTGATACTGGTGGTGCTCGTGTTCATGGGACAGCGAGTGTGGTTGCGATACTATTTCAGCGGGTTGCCGGACGATGCTCTCACCGTTCAAGTTACTGCGCAACAATTCCAGTGGAATTTTCACTATCCTGGCGCTGACGGAAAGTTCGGAAGAACAGATCTCACTCGAGTGAGTGCGACGAATTTTATTGGTCTCGTCGAGGACGACGACGCTGCAAAAGACGACATCGTCTCTGTCGGAGAGATGCACGTTCCGTTGAACAAACCCATCGTTGTGCGTCTTCGCTCAAAGGATGTCATTCATAGCTTTTTCCTGCCTGCCCACAGAGTGAAGCAGGATGCGGTTCCCGGCCTTTCCGTGGAAGTCGCATTCACGCCGAACGTTGCCGGCACTTACGAACTCGCCTGTGCCGAACTATGCGGAGCACAGCACTACCGGATGAAGGGGTTCGTAACTGTCGATGCAACAGAAGGGGATTTCAACGGCTGGCTGAAGACGAAGTTGTCTGAACGGACTGGGGATTAAACAATGACAGAAACACACGGTCATCATCACGAAGGCGAACACGACCACCCCCAACTGGGGTTCTGGCGCAAGTACGTCTTCAGCACGGATCATAAGGTAATCGGCATTCAATATCTGCTGACGGCTATGGCTATGGCCGTCATCGGAGGGATTCTCTCACTGCTGATGCGTTTGCAGTTAGGCTGGCCCAAGGGATCTTTCCCGTTTCTTGCAAGCTTGATGCCCAGGGCATTCGACTCTCAGGGGCACATGAACGCAGATTTCTATCTTTCGCTGGTGACAATGCACGGCACCATCATGGTCTTCTTTCTCTTTACCGCGGTGCTCACGGGCGGCTTTGGAAATTTCCTCATACCGCTGCAGATCGGCGCCCGCGATATGGCATTCCCGTTCCTGAATGCGCTCTCTTACTGGATCTTTCTCGCATCCTGCATCGTGATTTTCTCGGCGCTTCTTGTCGAAGGTGGCGCTCCGCTCGGAGGATGGACGGCATATGCGCCATTGAGCGCCTTGCCTGACGCTGGACCCGGCCAGGGCACGGGTATGACCCTCTGGATCTCGGCTATTGCGTTATTCACTGCGTCC
>DASTBJ010000184.1:0-5895 GCA_035712125.1 Terriglobia bacterium | reverse complement strand
AATCGCTCCGACTCCGGGAATAAGCCCGAGCAGAAAGGCGGCCTCCGGGCTGGTGCCACCCGCTTGCTGAACGTTACCAAGCGGCGGACTTGCAGCGCTACCTGCGGAACTATGACCGGGATTTCCAGAACTCGAAACGTTGCTCGAAATCTCCGCGAAGCAATTTCCACAATAAATGCTCGAGTCAATCCTTCGGATGCACTCATCGCACAACGGCTTACCGCATCGAATACAGAACGCGGTGTTTTCAACATCGGTATGGAACGCACAATTCATCAGGAGTTCTCCCTGTCCTGCTCAAAGCGGCTGTGTATCTGGCACTGGATTTCGTGAACAAGCGGAGAGCTGTAATACGTCCGGACGGCATCGCCATACATGCGATTCGCCCACCCGCCCATCCTGTTGTAGATCGCCGTCGGATGCCGGACGAGTGCGACGTCCTGGAAGGTGATCCCTGCGATGCTTCCCATCCATCCCAGCATGAGAACCGACGTCAGCAACCCGAGCGCGAATCTAGGTTCGCGCACATTCGTCCACGCGTTGACGATCCAGTCGCGCCACGTAATGCGGATGACGTGCGGCGTGTTCTCGATAATGCGCTGTGCCAGCCACGGTGGGGGCGACTCAGCGGGCAACTCTTCGCGCCAGTGCATCACGTGCCGTACACCGTCGAGCAGTTCCGCACAGGCAGAACATGACAGGAGGTGTTCGTCCATGGCCGAGCGTTCCGCAGCGCTCAGTGTATCTTCAAGATAGTCGGATACTCGCTCTTCAAAATACGTACAATTCATGCCCCACCCGCTCGCAGCAGCCGGGCCAGTTCGATCCGGCCCCGATTTATACGAGACTTTACGGTTCCTATCGGCACCTTAAGTAGTTCGGCGATCTCCTCATACGTCAGTTCTTCCAGATCCCGCAAGATAACAGCTTCCCGCTGGTCCTGGGGCAACTGCGCCAGAAGGCTGTGCACCCGCTCCGCCGCTTCTTTCCGGTCCAGCATTTCTCCAGGCGTGCTGACGCGGTGGGTTGGACGTGCAATAGCATCGTGATGATCCTCGAGCGGCGCCGTCTTCGTGCGTTCGGTCTTATATTTCCGGTAGTGATCGATGAAATGGTTTCGTGCGACGCGAACGATCCAGGTTTCCAGGGTCCCGGATTCGGGGCGATATAAATGGAGTGTCCGGTAAACCTTCAAAAAAACCTCCTGCGTCAAATCCTCAGCCTCGTCAGTACGCCCTGTGAAACGGAAGGCCAGGTTGTAGACTCTGGCATGGCGGTTTCGGACAACGACCTCCCAGGCATCATGGTCGCCGTTCCGGCACCTGCTTACCAGGTCGGCGTCGGTCGTTTCCAACGATCAGACTCCGCTTCCACAACTGGATGAACGAGATACGGGCAACAAATGTTTCACTAATCGATGAACCTTTTTGAGATAATCCCGCCTATGAGCCGGAAGTTATTGGTATTGTTGGCTTTGTGCCTTGTCGGCGTCATCGTAGTCTATCGGCTGTGGGGTGAAGACTTCAATTGGAGTCTGTTCCTATCCAGTCTGAGGTCTATGGAAGCAGGGTGGCTGGCACTCTCGATCGCGGTCACGCTGGGAACCTATTGGTTCCGGGCGATTCGCTGGCAGGTGCTGTTGGCACCACTGAAAGATGTACGCCTCCCTGCACTCTTTTCGATAACGGTGATTGGATTCGGCGCAATTTTTCTGCTGGGAAGGGCAGGCGAGTTCGCTCGCCCGTTCTGGCTGGCTCGACGGGAGAAGGTCGGACTGACGGGGTCGGTAGCAACAATAGTGGTTGAACGATTTCTGGATGCCATTATGTTGATCGCCGCTTTCGTGATCGCGCTATCGGTGGCGGAGATCCCGGCGAGCGCCTCTCAAACTCTGGTTGTACTCACGAATGCAGCGTGGATCATCGCAATAGTTGCTGTTGTCGTAATGATCACGCTCTTTGTTGTTCGATCAAACGCGGCGTGGATCGTGGCCAGGATTCCCTTTAGGCGGATTGCCGGTTGGATGGATAGTTTTCTTCAGGGACTCTCATTCCTTCAAAGCTCAAGGAGCCTGATTCTCATCCTCCTCCAGTCTTTTGGCCTTTGGATACTAATCGCGTTGCAGTTCTGGTTCATGCTCCTGGGAATGAATTTTTCGCTTTCTCCGGCCGCCGCCACGCTGGTGATGGTGGGAGCCGGGATTGGATCGATTGCGCAAATACCCGCGATCGGCGGAGGATTTCAGGCAGGCTACGTCTTCTGCATGACAGCCCTTTTGAACGTGCCGCTGGAACAGGCGATCGCAACGTCTCTGATCGCAGCAGCCCTCAGTTTCGCTCCGACGATTGCGCTGTCTCTCGTATTTATGGCAACCCAGGGATTTTCAATGCGTGATCTGAAGGCGCGCCAACCTGAAGTCGTATGAAGTGCCCTTTCTGCGCTCACCTTCACGACAAGGTCGTCGACTCCAGAGAAAGTAAGGATGGCGGCGCCATCCGCCGGCGACGACAATGCCTGAAATGCCGACGCCGTTTTACGAGCTACGAACGGATCGATGAAATTCCATCGATGGTGGTAAAGAAGGACGGTCGACGCGAACGGTTCGACCGGCAAAAAGTTTTGGCTGGTATTCTAAAAGCCTGCGAAAAGCGCCCGGTATCGATGAGCCAGCTGGAGACCATTGCCGACAACGCGGAAACGATGGTCCAGGAGTCCAGTGAGCGTGAAGTATCGACACGCGCAATGGGCGAAATGATCATGAAAGAACTCAAGAATCTGGATAAAGTTGCCTATGTAAGGTTTGCGTCGGTGTACCTGGATTTCAAGGATATCCAGGAGTTCATGAGTGAATTGAAGGACCTGCTGAAGGCCAGGGACTAAAACCATGTACCTTCCGCAAATCGACGTTTGCGAGCGTGCCAGCGAGATCGTGATTCTCGTCGAAATGCCCGGGGTCGAGCGTGAAGACGTCGCAATCGGCTGGAAGGATCAGATCCTCACGATCTCGGGCGTAAAACGACAGCAGCCCGATACAAGCGCACGATACATGTGTGTCGAGCGCAGTTATGGTCGTTTCCGTAGAGAAGTCGCTATCGGAATACCCATCGACTACAAAAAGGCTCGAGCCGAATTAAAGAACGGCTTGATGAAGATTCACCTGCCCAAAGTTCCGGCTGAGAAGGTGCACGATACAATACCCATTGAGTAGTAGACTGGCGTCAGGGCGGAATTTTCATATAACAGTCGACTATGAGTATGGAAATAGTAAAAACCGAACCAGCTCACCCTGAGAGGGACGAACAGGAGCCCAAAATACCGGATTCACTTCCCGTGCTTCCGCTGCCGGAAACGGTGGTGTTTCCCTACATGATCGCGCCTCTTTTCGTCAATCGAGAGCGCTCAATCCGGGCGGTGGATCAGTCCCTGGCCGAAAACCGAATGATCCTGCTCGTCACCCAGAAGAACGCCGCGATCGACGATCCCAAGGCTTCAGACCTCCACGACTTCGGCACCGTTTCCGTAATCATGCGCATGCTGAAGCTGCCTGATGGGCGCGTCCGCATCCTGGTGCAGGGTTTCTCGCGCGCGAAAGTGGAGTACTTCGACGAGTCTCAGCCGTACCTGATCGCGAAGGTCAGGCCAAAGGCCGAAGTCGAAACCATTGCTGAATCCGTCCAGATGGAAGCGCTCATCAGGAACGTGAAGTCTGCCGTTGAAAAAGCCGTCGCGCTGGGAAAAAACCTCTCACAGGACCTTGTCGCGATCATTACAAGCATCAATGATCCGGGAAGGCTGGCAGACCTCGTCGCATCGAATCTCGACCTGAAGGCAGACAGGGCACAGGAAATTCTCGAGCAGGTCGATCCGGCGGAAAGACTCCGTCAGGTTCACAGCCTCATCACGAAGGAACTCGAAGTTCTCGAAGTGCAAAACGACATCACGTCGCAGGCACGCGGCGAAATCGACCGCAGCCAGCGCGAGTTCTACCTTCGACAACAGATGAAGGCCATCCAGCAGGAACTCGGAGAGGGCAACGAGCTGCAGGAAGAAATCTCGCAATATCGTCGTAAAATCCGAAAGGCGAAGTTGCCCTCGGAAGCAGCCGAAGAGGCCGAAAGGCAGGTCAGCCGGCTCGAGCGGATGCATCCGGACGCTGCTGAAACAGCAACAATTCGGAACTACCTCGACTGGATGGTTTCGCTTCCATGGTCGAAATCCACCAAGGACAACCTCGACCTGAAGAAAGCGGAAGCGATCCTCAACGCGGACCACTATGGCCTGGAAAAGATCAAGGAACGCATCATTGAACATCTGGCGGTCCGCAAGCTGAAGAAAGACAGCAAAGGCCCCATTCTGTGTTTTGTCGGCCCGCCGGGCGTCGGCAAAACATCGCTGGGCAAGTCCATCGCGCACGCTCTCGGCAGGAAGTTTGTGCGGATGAGCCTTGGCGGCGTGCATGATGAAGCGGAAATCCGCGGGCATCGACGCACCTACGTTGGTGCAATGCCCGGCCGTGTTGTTCAGAGCATCCATCAGGCGGGAAGCAACAATCCGGTATTTATGCTCGACGAGGTCGACAAGATCGGCTCCGACTTTCGAGGCGACCCGTCATCCGCTTTACTTGAAGTGCTGGACCCGGAGCAGAATCATGCGTTTCGCGATAACTATCTCGGCGTGCCGTTCGACCTGTCCAACGTCATGTTTGTGACAACGGCGAACATGCTGGATCCTATTCAGCCTGCCTTCCGGGATCGCATGGAAGTCATCCAACTGTCCGGCTATACCGAACAGGAAAAGCTGGAAATTTCCAAGCGGCACCTGATCCCCAAACAAGTGGCTGAACACGGCCTCAGTAAAGACCAGGTCCAGTTCACGGATGAGGGCGTACGCGCAATCATCAACCTTTACACGCAGGAAGCGGGGCTGAGAAATCTCGAGCGGGAAATCGCCTCGGTTTGCCGAAAGGTTGCACGACAGGTTGCGTCGGGAGCGCACAAAAACCGCAAGATTCATACCGACAACCTTGATCAATTCCTCGGCAGGCCGAAGGTCTTTCAGGATGAACTGCTCAAACGCGATCAAGTGGGCGTCGCTACCGGCCTCGCCTGGACGCCTGTGGGCGGAGACATTCTTTTCGTTGAAGCCACAGCGATGAAAGGCAGAGGCATTCTAACGCTCACAGGTCAGCTTGGCGATGTGATGAAAGAATCGGCTCATGCGGCGCTCAGCTACGCGCGCACACATGCCGCGAGATTCGGAATACCCGAAAGCTTCTTTGCGAAAAACGATATTCACGTTCACGTTCCGGAGGGCGCGATCCCGAAAGATGGTCCATCCGCCGGCGTAACGATTGCCACGGCCATGCTGTCTCTCCTGACGAGCAAACCGGTCCACAGAAAGATTGCAATGACCGGCGAGATCACACTGCGGGGAGAAGTTTTGCCTGTAGGCGGCATTAAAGAAAAAGTACTCGCCGCACACAGGGCGAAAATCCGAACTGTCATTCTTCCCGCTCTGAACAAGCGCGACCTGGAAGACATCAACGAAGATATCCGCAAGGAGATGAAGTTCATTCTTGCCGACGACATCCGCGACGTGTTCCGGCACGCGCTGATCGAATCGAAGGTCGAGCGGGAAACGCACGCTCCAACCCGGCGAACACGCCCGTTGCGCAACTCGGTGCAGCCTTAATGCACCTCCGGGACCTCGGCGAAGATGGGCTGATAGAAAGGCTTCGCAGACGGTTCCGTAGCGGTTCACTCCCGGTGGGCATCGGGGACGATGCCGCGGTCCTCGACCTGCCTCCAGGGCACAGTCTCGTTTACTGTTCGGACCTGCTAGCCGAAGACATCCATTTTTCCCGCGGCATCCATCCGGCCGACTCGGTGGGTTACA
>DASTBJ010000183.1:0-3763 GCA_035712125.1 Terriglobia bacterium | reverse complement strand
CGGAGCAGTATGATGTTCGTCTGCAGGCGGCCGGCAACTTCCGAAGCGGTATCGCCGGGCTCAGCCGGCTCACGGTTCCCTCGAAAAGCGGCCCCATCACCGTGGACAATGTCGTCAGTATTCACGAAGGCACAGGGCCGTCCTCGATTGAGCGAATGAACCGGCAACGGCAGGTGACACTTTCGTCCAACGTGGCAGAAGGTGGCTCGCAGGCTGCCGTCATTGCCGAGATGGATGCCGAGGTGGCGAAGCTGAACCTGCCGTCTGGCTATTCTTCAGGACTGGCGGGCCTTTCGAAGGAGCTTGGTCGCACGGCCTACTATTTTCTTCTCGCTATAGCACTTTCCTTCATCTTCATGTACATGGTACTGGCGGCGCAGTTCGAGTCGTTCATCCATCCCGTCACGATTCTGCTGACGCTTCCCCTGGCGATACCGTTCGGCATTCTGTCGCTACTGATCATGAACCAGACGGTGAACATTTTCTCCGGGCTTGGACTGCTGTTGTTGTTCGGAATCGTGAAGAAGAATGCCATTCTGCAGATCGATCACACCAACGGACTGCGGGCTTCCGGCATGCCGCGATACGACGCAATTATGCAGGCCAACCGGGATCGACTGCGCCCGATATTGATGACGACGATTGCCCTGGTAGCCGGAATGATCCCACTGGTCATCTCCAGTGGCCCCGGCGCCGCAACCAATCGCTCGATTGGCGTTCTCGTTGTTGGCGGGCAGTCCTTGTGTCTTCTCCTGACACTTCTCGCTGTGCCGGTCTTCTACTCGTACTTTGAAGATTTCGGAGAAAGTCCGATGTGGCATGCGGTTGCTCAAAGAACCCGGACTGTGTTTGGTCCTCTAACAAGCGGCATAAAGCGAATCCGTTCGCGGGTGATTCCCTTCGGCCTGGCGCAGGGCCGCAGGCCGGACTGACGTGGAACTGTTTCGACAAGTCTAAGTCGGAATATCAGAGACTTCCGGTTGATCTCCGTTAGTCCTGGCGGAGCGCGATCATCGGATCAACCCTTGCCGCTCGCCAGGCAGGAACGTAGCAAGCCGCGAGAGCGACGGCCAGGAAGAGTCCGCTGACGCCCACCAGCGTTGGCGCATCGATCGGGTTCGTCGCAAACAGCATTGCTTCCATGAAGCGCGTCAACCCCAGCGAACCGCCGAGTCCCGCCACGATCCCAATCATGACCGGGAGGGAGCCGCCGCGAATGACGAGCCGGATCAGATCGGCGCGCGATGCGCCCATGGCTGCCCGAATACCCATTTCCTGCGTTCGGCGCGCGGTCACGAACGAGAGCACGCCATAGATACCCGCACAGGCCAGCAGCATTGCCAGGAAGGCGAAGCCTCCCAGAAGCGAACTGGTCAGCTTCCGCGACGCCATCGAGTCCGCTTTCAATTGCTCTGCGGTTTGCGGGTTGTCGAGCACCAGGTGCTTGTTTACGTTCCACACTGCACGCTGCACCGACTTGATCAACGCCGGGTTCTCCCCTGCTCCTTTCACCACGAGCCCTAAACCCACTGTTGGGTTTTGCGCGAAACTGGCATAGGCTCCGACGTCGCTCGGACTCTCCAGGCCAGACCCTTTTTCATCCGCAACCACTCCCACGATCTCCCATGTCGTGACGGGGCCCCGTCCAAGGCGGCTCGGAACAAGCTTGTTGATCAAAGCCCGTTTGCCGATTGCACTTTCATTCGGGGAATATTGCCGGACGAAGGATTCGTTCACGACGATGACAGGAAGCGATCCGGAGGTGTCCTGCTCGTTGAGATATCGGCCAGCTACCAGGCGAAGCCGGAGCGCATGAAAATATCCGGGCGTCACAATCTTGAATCCGGAACCTGTTGCCGCCTCATTTGGTTTGTCGGCCATGCGGGTTGGCATTCCGTTGCCCCACCCTCGAAGCGGGAGTGCGCTGGCGACGGCAGCCTCCCGCACACCCGGCACCGCACGCACTTCCTCGAGGATGCGCGCTACATTTTGCGACAGCCTGATGCCGTCCGGATCGTCTCCCAGTTCGAGCGGCAAGCGTGCGGCGATCAAACCCTCGGTTTCAAAACCCAGGTCCAGGGCCGCCACGCGCTCGAAACTCCGTATCAATAATCCAGCGCCCACGAGCAGAATGAACGCCGCCGCGACCTGTAGAGCTACGAATGCGTGCCGGAGATAAACCTTGCGCTGGCCGGCGCTCGATCCGCGCCCGCCTTCGGCCAGCGCTTCGGCTGAATCGCGGCGCGCGGCCTGTATCGCAGGAACCAGGCCAAACGCGATGCTCGTCACCAAGGTCACTGCGATCAGGTACAGCAGCACTCGCTCATCCATGGCCACATTCGCTTCGGCGGGTAAGTAGAACGGAGGCAGAAGACTTTGAATCCACTTCAGAAGTCCGTAGCCCAGGCCAAGCCCCGCGACTGCGCCACAAACGGACAGCACGAGACTTTCGGTTAGCAGCAAGCGAATCATCCTTCCGCGGCTCGCGCCGATCGCCAACCGCAGCGCGATCTCGCGCGAGCGAAGTGTTGCTCGCGCCATCAACAAGTTTGCCAGGTTCGCGCATCCGATCATGAGTACCGCCGCCACGGCCCACATCAATACGGTCAGCGAAGTACGCATCTGTGGAGTCACGATTCGGTCGATGTGGCGTTCCACGGTCGCGCTCCAGTCCTTCTTGATGTCCGGATAGAGGTTCGCGATCGCTCCTGCGATAGAGCTCATCTCCGCCTGCGCCTGCTCCAGCGAAACGCCGGATTTCAGGCGCGCGAGTGCTCGCAAATAGTGGTAGTTGCGGGTTGGCGGAGTGGCGAACGTCAATGGAATCCAAAGGTCTGGCACCTGGCGATCCAGTTCGCTCGATCCCGGCATGACGCCGATGACCGTGTAGGAAACTCCGCCGAGGACGATCGACCGTCCGATGATCGCCGGATCTCCACCGAACGTGCTGCGCCATAACCTATGGGTCAGTACCGTCACCTGCTCGCGACCAGGTTGGTCCTCATCCGTTGCGAACGTACGGCCCAGTGCGGGCTTGATTCCGAGGACATCGAAGTAGGGAGGAGAGGCCACGCCAGCGCGAAGCGATTGCGGATCGCCGCCACCCGTATAGCTCAGTGTGGTGCCGCCGGAGATTGCGGCCATCGCCTCGAAGGACTCGGCCTGCTTCGCCCAATCCAGGTAATTCGCTCCGGAGACGGCATTGCGTTCCCCGCGCGGTGGTTTTTCCCAGATCTGTACGATTCGCTCCGGGTGGGGATAGCCGGCGGATTTGAGCAGCACACCGTCCACAAGGCTAAAGATCGCAGCATTGGCGCCAAGCGCCAGGGCAATCGTGAGCACGGCGAAAAAAGTGAATCCGGGACTCTTCGCCAGTGCACGGCAGGCGTACCGGATGTCCTGTAGCGTGGTTTCGAAGGCAGCACCCATGCGTCCCTCCCTGACTCGTTCCTTGACTTGTTCCAGACCTTCGAACTGAATCCGCACGGCGCGCTGCGCCTCCTCGCGGGAGAGGCCGCGAGCCATACAGCGGTCGACGAGCATGTCGAAGTACGCCCGGACCTCATCGTCGAGATCCTGCTCCGTCCGCTGCCTGTGCAGCCATCGGTGGAGAAGATATCGGGCTCGGTTGAACATGCTGGCCTACAGCACTGACTTATGTCTCGGAAGAGAGCACCTGGTTGACGGCGGTCTGCACCTTGTTCCAGTGTTTTTTTTCTTTCGCGAGCTGCGCGCCTCCCGAGGCGGTCAACTCATAGAACTT
>DASTBJ010000182.1:0-5145 GCA_035712125.1 Terriglobia bacterium | reverse complement strand
AGTTTTTTTGTCCTAAACGTGCCAGCTCGAAGCCGCGAATATCTCGTTGAGCCGCGTATTGCCCCTCCCGACCTGAAACCCTGTCTTAGTCCCATTCGGGAGTAGAGTCTGCCCCATCAGGAGCAGACGATGAAGAAGAAGAGGTTTACGGAAGAGCAGATCATTGCGGTGCTGAAGGAGTCGGAGGCGGGAGCTGCGACGAAGGATCTGTGCCGCAAGCACGGGATCTCTGAGCCGACCTTCTACAACTGGAAGGCGAAGTACGCTGGCATGACGGTGTCGGAAGCCAGGCGGCTGAAGGAGCTGGAGTCCGAGAACGCGAAGCTCAAGAAGCTGTTAGCCGAAGCCGAGCTCGACAAGGCAGCGCTCAAGGATCTTCTAGGCCGAAAATGGTAAGCCCGCAGGCAAAGCGCGAAGCGGTCTCGAAGCTGATGACCGAGCGCGACTACGGCGTGACACGCGCTTGCGGGCTGCTGCAGATCTCACGATCGCTGTATCGGTATCGAAGTCGCAGGCCTGCGTGCGCGAAGCTGTGCGAGCGCATCAGGGAGATCGCGGAGCAAAAGCGGCGCTACGGCTATCGGCGCATCTATATCCGCCTGCGCCGTGAAGGCTGGGCGGTGAACCGCAAGCGCGTCTATCGGCTGTATCGCGAAGCGGGCCTCCTGGTGCGGCGGCGCAAGCGAAAACGCATCGGCCTGGTCGAGCGCAAGCCACTACCGAAGCCGGCTGCGGCGAACATCAGTTGGTCGATGGACTTTGTCAGCGATGGCCTAGCAGACGGACGACGCCTGCGATGCTTGAACATCGTCGATGACTGCACGCGAGAGTGCGTGGCGATCGAGGTGGACACGTCCATCACCGGAACACGCGTGAAGGCGGTGCTCGAGCGTCTGGCCGACGCGCGCGGCCTACCGAAGTCGATCACGGTGGATCATGGCCCTGAGTTCGAAGGCCAGGTGCTGGATGCCTGGGCGTACGAGCACGCCGTGCAGCTGTCGTTCATCCGGCCAGGCAAGCCTAACGAAAATGCCTACATCGAAAGCTTCAACGGCAAGTTCCGCGACGAGTGCTTGAACGAGCACTGGTTCGTCACAATGGCGCAGGCGCGGCGGATCATCGAAGCCTGGCGCATCGAGTACAACACCGAGCGCACGCACAGCTCGCTCGGCGATCTGACGCCCGAGGAGTTTGCCGAAGAATGTTTGGCGAGAGAGACAGACGGAGTATCTTCAACCGCAGACTCTAAGTCCGGGCGGGACTAAAAAGGGTGTCAGGTCGCCTGAGCTAAACGGCAATTTCAATTGCTGCGCGTGCTTGCAATTTTTTCCTATCTTCCGCGCGATCTAGCACGTGCATCTTGCGATGACAGTTTGGACACAGCGCCACCGTATTTTGGATGCTGTCATGCCCGCCTCGAGCGAGCCAAATGACGTGGTGGCATTCCAGATAAGGTTCATCCCTTCGGTTGATGAAGGGGGCGGGCTGCCGGCAAAGCTCGCATTTGCCATTGGCACGTCTCCTTGCGTATTCAGCCACATACTCATCACGTATGTGGACGACTGTTCTTGCCTCTCGCGACGACGCCGGCTTTGACCGCAGCCTCGCACGCGCGGTCAGGTCGGCATTAGAAAGGCGCTCCGCATCTTTACGCTGGCGGTCGGCATTTCTCTTTATGGCTTCCTGGGGAACTGGCAGGAGGTTTCCGCCACCAACTCGCCTAACGGGAAACATCCAGACGTTGCGGATTTTTCCGTCAGCATCGGGTTGCTTTGCGCGGTATGGCTTCGCCGCAAGTTCAACTTTGCCCTCGTAGCTGTATACCCCCTCTTCGTATACTTCAAACAGGTGGATCGATACGCCATTCGTTTTCGATTCGGCAAGAGTTAGATTCTGATTTCCCTCGAGGGTCTGATCACCTCGTAGACCCATTCCGGTGTAGTGCAATACGCCGTCGCGCCACTCATCGATGTACATACCCTTCGTCGGGTCGGAAACGATGACCAGAGACTGGGTTGCATGGGATCTGCGCATCCCGCCGCTGGTGCCGCATCGGAAAACTGCACACAGGTCCGCGTTTGAAATTTGATCTCCGCGATGCAGGTCAGATGGTCCTTTGCCGCTCCATTCTGATTCGCTCAGCTTGATCATTTCGAATCCCAGCGCCGTCAGTTTCTCAGACACGGTCTTTTCCCCGCCTGAGAAGTCGCCATGTGTCAAAGGCCCCGCGGTCGGAAACTGAAATCCAATCGCTGCGCCTGCAATCGCCTTCGAGTCGTAAAGCTTTTCTTCGCGCTGCAGGAAGTAATTCTTGGCGCGGCCGAACCCATATTTTTCCAGGAAGGCGTCCCGGCCGATACCATCGAACTCGGCAATGGCCTTTTCAACTGCTGAGGTTTCAGTCAGATCGCTTAGTTTCACGGTTAGTCCCTCGCTCTGTCGGCTCGGTGGCCAACTTGCAGATAATGCCAGCACCTAGAACTAGCGTGTGGGGCGGTAACGACGGGGCTTAGGGGTGTTGATGGCTGTTAGGTCGCACTCTCCGCGGACGTGGCACTTCGAGCAACGCATTCTTTCCGCTACAACCGAAAGCGGCGTTTCCCAGCCAACTAGCCTAGCAAGCGAATGCGGGTCGGTAATCCTCTCGTGCTTGCACTTCCGACAGCAAATTCTAAGCGTGTAGTCGGCAAACTGGTCGGACAACTTCGTGATGGGCGCGGGCATGTGGCAAAGTTGCCGGCCGGAACCGGCGACGTCCATCCAGCCACGACCGCGCGGCACCACTGTATGTCACGCGCAGATGTATGCTTGAGTGATGTCAAACACTACCGACTGGCCACCCTTGCCGCCGACCCTTGCCCGGTTCCGCACATACGGCAACCAGTACGCTGAGGGGAAAGACAAGGCCGCCGTTTACGATGCGCTACGAGGCCGGCTTCTGTTCAAACCCGGATCTACCTTCAACGATCCCTTTGAAGGCAAGCCGCACCGCGTACCGGCGTTCGACGAGCCAGCTAAGCAACGCGCGGTACTTGAAGAGTACCTGCTTATGATCGCACGCGATTCAGGCATGGACTCGCCTAACAAGTGGGTCGAAACGCAATTTCGCGGGAAGACGCCGGCAGAGCTTACGGCGGCCATGATTGAAGCGGCAGGCAAGGCGGACAACGATCAGATACACCTTCTTTGCCTGATGCATCCCAACGCCATTTCCACGTCGCTGCCGTGGTCGCACTACGCAGACGCACACTGTGGTGTATGCATCGAATTTGATACATCCATTCCCCCTGTAGGTTTCGCGTTGCCGATCACTTACACCACCGAATACCCCACACTGAAAGTTCCCCGCATCGTTGAACCGACTAACGCAGGTATGCAGAAGGCATTCCTAACAAAAGCCATCGATTGGCATTACGAGCAAGAGCACCGAGTGTTGCGCCTATTAATACCGGACGCAGGTATTTCGGCACATTTAATGGTGGAGTGGGACGGGCAGGTTGCCCTCGCACGGGCAGATATTGCGAAGACTCTTACGCTCGGCGTAAAGATGCCGCAACCACTGCGAAAGGAATTAGTTGAGTGGACCCGCACTCATGCGCCGCACGTGCAGGTATTTCAAGCCGCGTTGCATCCCAGCAGGTATGAAGTGACACGAACCCGTATCTCGTAGCCGTTTCCCTTTACGAGAAGATAGTTAGCTAAGAATGGGGAGTATGCCGACGCATGAACGAGTCGCCACTGTTCCGCGATTTGCCGCAATCGTTGCTATCCAACATCGTCGAGCAACTACGCGAATTCTCTGTTGGCTTTACGCGCGCGGTGCCGGCTTACCGCGATCGCCGCGTCGAGTTGATCGGTTCCGGAACGTTAGTAAAGGCCGGAGATCGCTACGCAATCCTGACTGCGCATCACGTACTCGAAGACTTTCCGCGGGGTCCCAGGCTTGGATTGTTGCTCGATTCGGCGAACCAAATGACGAGCATTGATCAGCACGGGTTGCGATTCTTGGATATCGCACGCGGTAGAGACGATTCAGAGGGTCCGGATATTGGTGCAGTAATTCTCGCTGAGCCGGTTGCTAGCGCGCTAAGGGCGCAAAAGAGATTTTTTGACCTCGGGTTCCATCGAGAATCTATGCTTAATTCTCCCTTACCTGATGAGCACGGCCTTTGGGTCGCCAACGGATTCGTCGATGAGTTGACTCGCAGGGGCCCCGAAGGCGGAATCTTTCATGTCACTTTTCGTAATCAGTCATTGATGGGCATAGTCGAGCGCTGCCCGATGATTGGTGAGTTCGACTATTTCAATGTTCCAGTGGACGTCGAAGAGCGAGCGACTGTTCCTGGCGATTTTGGCGGTATGAGCGGAGGCGGACTTTGGCAACTTCAGATCGCTCAGAGTAAGGACGGGACACTGTCATCAAGACAACCGAAATTGTCTGGACTGGTTTTCTATCAGTTACCAACGACCGACACGCAATGCGGTCTAAGATGTCACGGCAGACGCAGTGTGTACGAGACGGCGTATGCGGCAATTCTTGGAATGGGCGACTAACGAGCGCCTGCTTTAGCGGCCTGCAATCACGGAGAACACGGTGCACACCAACGTCAGCTAGTGATTGGCATCTCATTCGACTAACAAGTGAACTATAGTTAGCACTCGCATTACCGCGTAATTCTTTACCAGGGCAAGAGCATGTCAAACGACGGCAAGCACCTCGAAGGCCTCGTCGCCATCGTGGAAAGGATCCTGCTTCCCGATGGCTTCGAGGTAAAGACAAATGAGCGCATCTATGACGATGGCGGAGTCCAGATTGCTGAATTCGACATTGAAATCTGCGGCAAAGTTGGCACGACAACAATCTACTGGCTGATTGAATGCCGCGATCGACCCGGTAATGGTGCAGCGCCAGCGTCGTGGATAGAGCAACTGGTCGGGCGCCGAGGGCGCTTCGGCTTCAACAAAGTGACCGCGGTTTCCACGACGGGATTTGCCGCTGGTGCAGTTGAATATGCACGTGATGAAGGGATAGAACTTCGCGAAGTGCGCAGTCTTGCGGCCACCGAGTTCGAAGACTGGTTACAGATCACTACCTTGCATCAGCGTATGAGGATCGCCGATCTTCAACACGCAAGCATATTCATT
>DASTBJ010000181.1:0-5158 GCA_035712125.1 Terriglobia bacterium | reverse complement strand
GAGATGGCTTTTCCGGCGATTTCCTTCTCTGCTGCCCTCGAACGCAATGGAATAACCGAGAGACTCGAAACAACGATCTCGGGATCCATTGCCGTGTTGCGCACCAGACGAACGCGAGTTGCCGCAGAAACGGAACCCTTTCCGCTCATTCGCGCGACCCTGAAGAACCCGGCGCGATGTGTGGGAGGGATCCTGGCAAATTCGACAGCGACGGGGATTTCCCCCTTTTTGAGACCCTTGCTCACCTGTTCGAGAAAATCCCGGATGGATACGGTTCTCTTTGTTGTCAGTCCCTGAAGTCGAACCTTCGCGTCGAGCAAAACCAGAGGCGTGGTGATGTCGAAGTACGGAGACTTGGGATCGAGTGCTTCCAGCAGCGTGATGCGATTCCGAACAAGGGGACTGCCAACCAGGGAGGCTGCCTGACGAATAAGCCCATTTTCGCCGTCTGTTTCTCGGGTGAGACGGCCAAGATTGACCCCCGTTCCTATCGTGATCCGATCCTTTTGGCCGGTGATCTCATTCAGGGCCGCCAGGTGCTGGAGATCAATTGTGACTTTGCCGGGCGCCACCCGGTCTGCAACATCTACGCCGGAGATAAAGACGGCGGTCTTGCCTTTCCTGGCGATCATCTTCACCAGTTCGGCAACGGACTTCGGCGATAAGACAGGTTGAGCCATGCAACAATAGAACCCGAAAAAGTGCCGGATTCTAAGAGACTTATCCGATCAATGTCAATGAATATGTTAGACTGATCCGGCTATGGATGCCGACATCTTCGAGGAAATACAGCGGTTGCGACGCGCCGGCCGCAAGGCGGTGCTCGCCACAATTGTTCAGATCAGGGGCTCAGTTCCAAGCTTCCAGACGGCCAAGATGCTGGTCCGGGATGACGGTTCCACGCTGGGATCCGTAGGAGGCGGGTGTGTCGAAGCGGATGTATGGGCCGCCGCGCAGGATGTGATCCGGGAAGAGAAATCTCGGGTCATGCAGTTCGATCTGACCGAAGAATCCATGGCCGAGGGGGGCCTGATTTGCGGCGGCAAAGTCGAGATCTTCGTGGAGCCCGTGCTCCCCATACCCGAAATGGTCATTTTTGGCGCAGGGCATATTTCCACGCAAGTTTCGAAGATTGCGGTGATTGCAGGATTTCGGACGATGATCGTCGATAACCGTCCGGTGTACGCAAACCCCGAGCGGTTTCCTGAAGCCGAGGAGATTTACTCAGGCAGCTTCGAAGAGTCGTTTCAAGCGATCACACCGACGGAAAACACCTATCTGGTGATCGTTACACGTGGACACCAGGAAGACGAAAACGTTCTGCGCTGGGCTGTGGGAACCAATGCCCGATACATCGGCATGATCGGTAGCAAGCGCAAGATCCGCACGATTGCGGACAATCTGACCGCAGAAGGGATCGATCGCGACCGGATCGAACGCGTGCACATGCCGATCGGCCTCGATATCGGCGCTGTAACTCCTGAAGAAATCGCCGTCGCCGTCGTTGCAGAGGCCATCCAGATCCGGCGGACGGGATTCAAACATCCTCTCAGCAAGAAGCTTTTTCAGGACAGCCGTTCCTAGTCCCAGGCTTAGATTCAGCGCTGATGAAGATCTACACCAAGACGGGCGATAAGGGTGACACGCGACTCTTTGACGGCACCCAGGTCCGCAAGAACGATCCGCGAGTCGAAGCCTACGGGAACGTCGATGAACTGAATTCCTGCATCGGCGCCGCTGTGGCATTCCTGCAGGAGGATGAGTTCCGGAAGATCCTCGAGGACATCCAGCGGGACCTGTTTTCTGTCGGCGCACAACTCGCTGATCCGAAGCAACACGGCAAGAAGCAAAAGTCGAAATTGGATCCGGCTCGGATCACGGCGCTGGAAGAAACCATTGATCGTTTTGAAACCGAATTGTCGCCGCTACGTCAGTTTATTCTGGCCGGAGGTGTTCCGGCCGCAGCTCTGCTTCATGTGGCGCGGACCGTGTGCCGCCGCGCCGAACGTGGCGTCGTTGCTCTGGCGGAACGCGTCGAGATCGACCCGCTGGTGACGCAGTACCTCAACAGGTTGTCCGACTTTCTATTCGTAATGGCACGATTGGTAAACCAACGACAAGGTCAACAGGAGACCGCATGGTGAAAATTTCCTTTGGGATGCTTCTGCTTGTGTTTCTCGCTGCGCCCGCCTTTGCCCAGGATGTCCCTCAGATTGAGCTCGGATTTGGTTATGGAAACTTCGCGATGAAAGATCTCGTGCCTGACCGCCACTCCGGCCTGGCCACCCATCAGACAATCAATTTGAATTCGATCTTCGCTATCGAAAATTACCTGGGCTACTACAGCTTCGGATCGGATCCCAGCACTGGTGACATCGAGTTGATCACGGAACTTTTTGGTGGGAAGGTTTCCTATCGAACAGCGGGGCCCGTGCTTTACGGTACAGCAGGGATTGGTGGGGGATTTCTGCGCTTTCCGGATATCGGGACGGGTACCAATGGTTTTGGAGTCAAGTACGGCGGCGGGATCGACATTCCCTTCAAGGAGTCTTTTGCATGGAAGTTGGAAGTCAGCCGCATGTCCTTCCGATTTTTCGATCAGTGGAATTCCGGCATGAACATCTCCGCTGGAATCGTGATTAGAATTACCCAGTAGAGCGACAGCTGCGGGCGGTTAGCTCAATTGGCAGAGCACTCGGTTTACACCCGAGAGGTCATAGGTTCGAGCCCTATACCGCCCATTTTGAGATTTGGTTTCATTTAGTCGAGATGCCACCATCGTTTATTCCGGCGGGATAGGGCTCAGTCCCTGGCACGTCGGACATTTAACCTTTCCTTTAGACTTACAGACCTCGCAGTACTGTACCGGCGCATTATCGACGGACACGCTAGCGCCCTGGCACTTCGGGCACGTAAGGCTGCCAACGCCTTTGCACGTCGGGCATAGTTCAGTAACCTCAGCATCCAGGATTTCCATGATTCATAGCTGTCCGACCGCCTCAAGCCGACCTCGCAGGACAGCAAGTTTCTGCTCCAGCTGGACTCTTTGCGCGTGAGTCGGTCTGGCTTCGGGTAACTTCGAGAGTACAGTGTTATAGGCGGCTTTCGCGTTTCTATGGTTGCGTTCCGCCGTGTCGCGGAACTCCG
This sequence comes from Terriglobia bacterium, assembly GCA_035712125.1. Classification (GTDB taxonomy): domain Bacteria; phylum Acidobacteriota; class Terriglobia; order 20CM-2-55-15; family 20CM-2-55-15; genus DASTBJ01. Next base: position 2,011 of record DASTBJ010000181.1, on the reverse strand, counting down.
TTGTCCGGGCCACGTCCATAAAAGTCAGGGCAATATCGAGGTCGATAAAGAGGAAATCTATGACGCCCTGATCGTCTGACTTTAGTTCCTTCATCATAGGTCACCTCAAATGTAAGTGTGCAATCACCATGCCTAATGCGCGCCCTCTCTACCGCTGATGTTTTGAACGGAATATTTCCACCATCGCGACGTTCAAAAGCGGAGCAGTTCAACAAAATCTCACAAGGTTGTCGGAAACTGACCCAAAATGAGCGAAAATAGCGGGCTGCTTCTTTCTCTCGGATTCTCCCAAGGCTCCAAGGTTGAAAGCAGCTTTCTACAATGAGAGGACACAAGGCGAAGTAGGCATGTTCGAATGGCTTCTGATACATCCTCAATTCGAGCCTATACCGCCCATCTATGGCGCGTACGGATTCTTTTGAAAACATACAAAAAACTCTGGATCTGGCGGGGCAGGAGCTCAAGATTCTCCACCAGATCAGTTCCTCGATCAGTTCCACCCTGGACCTCGATGAGGTGCTCCAGCACATCATCGGACTGGTGATTCAGGTCACCCGCGGAGACTCCTGTTTCCTGTATTTGCTCGATGAGTCGGAGGAATTTCTCGTTCTTCGTGCTTCGAAAAATCCCCACCCGCGGCTCATCGGCCGGATCGCCGTGAAGCTCGGCGAAGGCATCACTGGCTGGGTCGCGCAGGAGTCGCAACAAGTTGCGATAGCGCGTCATGCTTCGAAGGACAGTCGGTTCAAATTCTTCAACAACCTCCCGGAAGACAAATTTGAGGCTTTCCTGTCGGTGCCGATTATTGCCTCCGGGCGTGTTGTCGGCGTGATCAATGTGCAACATCGCCGAGCGCACCGTCATAGCGAGGACGAGAAAACGCTGCTCTCCATCATCGGTCTTCAGGTTGGCAGCGCGATACGTAACGCACGCTTGTATGAAGAGACATCACAGCGCTCCCGGCAGATCACGACGCTCGCCAAAGTCGGCCAGTTGATCGTGCGCATGATCGCCGAAATGATGCAGGCACGCCTCTGCTCGATCATGCTCGTGGATACCCAGAAGAACGAACTGGTCCTGAAAGCCGCGAAGTGTTCCAGTGACGAGTACTGGCAGCGGCCGAACCTGAAGATCGGCAGGAGCCTCGTGAGCCGCGTGGTAAAGGAAAAGGCTCCACTGATGGTTCGTGACGTCACGAAGGAAGAGGGCTATCTCTACCCCGAACTTGCGACGAAAGAAGGCGTCAAAGCACTTGTTTCGGTTCCAATGATTTACCGCGAGCATGTCATTGGCGTGATCAATGTGTACTCGGCAGAGGCGAAACCCTTTTCAAGTGAAGACGTACGTGTGCTGACTGCAGTCGCAGATCAAGCCGCACTGGCATTCGAAAACACCAAACTCAGCGTCGCTGTTCAGGAAACACAGGAAGCGCTGCAGACTCGCAAACTTGTCGAACGGGCCAAGAGTATTTTGCAGAAACACGCAAACCTGAACGAAGAAGAAGCCTACAAGCGCTTACAACAACAGAGCATGAGGACGCGAAAGTCCATGCGCGAGATCGCTGAAGCCGTCATCCTGTCGCACGAACTTCAGGCGTAAGAAAATGTTTCCAGTTTCGGATTTGAAATGAGTCGTACATGAGTGGTTGCTCACAGCTCCCCTGGGGTGGTGTTGGTCAAGAAATCTATTGTTTGGTCAGCACCACCCCGGCGCTACGCGTCACCCCTCCTCGGCTGAGGCGGGGAGTTCTCGCAGCCTGACTCGAAATTTCTTCAACCGGTCTGTCTGATCTTCCGCTACTCCACGATTCCGCGGAGTTCCTCTTCGTAGTACTTCCGGTAAAGAATATCCCACTCGGCACTGCCTTCGGGGATCTTGCGCTGCTGGGATTCGATCTTCCTGCGGGCTGCGGCGTCGACGGTTTCTTCCTTCTTCAGCCACTTCGTCAGAATGTCGAAAACCGCAAGGCGAATGGTATTCCGGTCCTCGATAAAATCCACGGCATCGATGC
>DASTBJ010000180.1:0-3074 GCA_035712125.1 Terriglobia bacterium | reverse complement strand
TGGAGAGCGTGGCGACCACCAGCAGACCCAGGGCTACCCATTTCGCCAGGTTGGGTCGCCTTTCCGCTCCTGGTGCGGAAAGGATGAGCGCGGCGACTGCGGAGTTCACAAACAGGCCTGCAAGAATCGTCCGTTCGGTGCCGAGCAGCGGCACCAGCACGAAACCGGCAGCGAGCGATCCTGCAATGGCGCCAAGCGTGTTTACCGAGTAAATATTGCCGACGCTGCGACCGAGAACCTTCAGTTTGTTCGAATAGATCTGGCTTGCTACCGGCAATGCCGCTCCCATGCAGACCGTGGGAAAAATCATCAAAGACGCGCACAGCAGGAACTGACTCGTCATAACCGCCGGGAACGTGTACGAAAGAGCCTTGAGCAGCCCCAGGAGGATATAGGGTGCAATCAGGTAGCCAACAAGAAACACAACGGCGCCTGCCGCAATGCCCAACTGAGTCATCCCCAGCAGCCGTAATCCCGCAGAGCGCCATTTCACCGCAATGGAACTGCCGAGAGCAATCCCGACAAGGAAGGTGACAAGCATGATCGAAAATGCGTACGTGGAGCTTCCGATCATCGCCGTCAGCGCTCTGCTCCAGGCCACTTCATAGACCATCGACACAAACCCGGACATGGCGAGGCTGACCAAAACAAGCTTGTCCGTAGTCGCGCTCCCTCGGGATTCGGTGAACACAGCCACTGGAGCCTCGGTCGACCCTGAGAGCGCCGCTCGGCGCGACATTAAAATCGCACTGACGCCAATCAGGATATTCACGACCGCTATGAGCAAAGTACTGCGGGTATTGCCGAGATAGGGAACGAAGTACAGCGCAGCAGCGAGCGTGCCACAGGCTGCTCCAAATGTATTCAACGCATACAGAACACCGACTTTCCGCTGCACCTCCTGTACGGCTGCGGTAAAAAACCGGGCCAGAACCGGCAGCGTTCCTCCCATGAGAAACGTCGGGACGATGAGAATCGCAAAACTTGTCAGGAACCGCAGTAATCCGTTGCCGGCGGGAATGTTATCGAGCGATGGCGCCAGCGCCCAGTACACGCTTTCCAACGAACGGAACGCGAATGGAACCAAGGCTGCAGATATTCCAATGCCGATCTCGAGCACGCCGTAGAATTTGAGGGGGTTCTCGACGTGATCTGCTTTTCTTCCGAGCCACCAGCTGCCCAGAGCGAGTCCGGCCATAAACGCTCCGAGCACAACCGAGATGGCATGTGACGTGTTACCAAATACAAGGCCTGTGAGGCGAACCCAGATAACTTCGTAAACGAGACCAGTGGCACCGGAAAGAAAAAAGATAAGATACAGAATGCGGAACGACTTCATAGGCGCGCGATTGTACAACTCTTTCCGGGAGTCCCCGTCTAAAAGATCATGATTAAAGACCTCATCAGAACCTGCGACATGTGCCACCGAACAATCCCGTCCGGGGAGTATGTGCAGAGAAATTCAGAGCGAAACGGCCCTGACGTTCTTATGGTTCTGATCGAGAATCTGGACCGCGAGCTGAAGCTCATCGAAATGCCGGATGGCACGATCTCTCTGGATACGTGCTTTAGTTGCTATTCGAGGATGCCGTTCAACCACAGCTCTGCGGTGAATTGAATTTCCTATCCAACCTGCAGCAGAACCTTTCCAGTAGTCCTCCGAGCTTCAAGCTCAGTGTGCGCCTTTGCTGCCTGAGAAAGCGGGAAAATATGGTCGTAGCGAAGATGAAGTTCACCAGATTCAACCCACTTGAAGAGATCGCCGGTACGCCACTGGATTTCTTCTCGCGACGCCGCGTAGTGGTGCAGCGTAGGACGCGTCAGAAACAGCGAACCCTTACTCATCAGCGCGAGTGGATCGACTGACGGGATCGGACCACTCGCCTGCCCGTAAAGCACCAGATAACCGCGTGGTCTCAGCGAGTTGAGGCTCTTCTCATACGTCGCCGCCCCGACGCCATCGTAGACGACATCGACGCCCCGGCCTCCGGTCATCCGTTTTACTTCGGTTTCGAAATCCTGTGTGGAATACAGGATGGTCTCATGAGCGCCGGCCGCCCGGGCCAGCTCCGCTTTCGCCGGAGTTCCCGCCGTTGCGATGACTCTGGCACCAACGCGGCGGGCAATCTGAATCAGCAACTGGCCGACTCCTCCAGCACCCGCATGGACCAGGGCAACATCGCCGGAACGCAAAGCGTAGGTGCTGTAGCACAGGTAGTGCGCCGTCATTCCCTGCAGCATGATCGCCGCGCCGGCATTGAAATCCAGAGATGCGGGTAATGCGGCAAGTTTCCACGCCGGGACTGCGGCAAATTCAGCATAAGATCCCAGCGACGTAGCATACGCTACGCGATCACCCGGCCGAACATTCTGGACGCCTTCGCCTACAGCCGAAACGACACCTGCCGCTTCAGTGCCGAGAGTGCAGGGCATTGCGGGAGGTTTGTACAAACCCGCGCGGTAATACGTATCGACAAAATTCACTCCCGAGACATGGACCTGAACGACAGCTTCTCCGGTCCCCGGTGTGGGAGCCGGAGCGTCTTCGAAAATCATCGTTTCGGGCCCGCCGTGTTTATGGATGCGAATCGCTTTCATGACGACAGCATAAACGATAGCCCGCGATTGCGTCTGACCAGTATGATCTACAAACTCGAGATGGGCGGCTCTTCGACAAACTTCCTGCTGCAGTTTCTCAAGCACCCCGCACAGACGGGCGCGGTCATGCCAAGTTCCAGCCATCTCTCGCGTGCGATGGTCGAGTGGCTGGACCTGGATTCGGCTCAGGCCGTTTTGGAATATGGCCCGGGAACGGGCTCGTTTACCCCGTACATTCTTGAACGCCTGCGCAAAAATTGCCGGTTCGTTGCGATTGAACGGAACCCCGCGTTGGCCGACGCATTCCGGGCTAGCCTTCCCCGCGTGAAACTCGTGCAGGATTCCGTCGAAAATGTTCGGTTCATCTGCGACGGCGCAGGCATTGGATTAGTGGACTGCATCGTTTGCGGTCTGCCGTGGGCTGCGTTTCCCGAGGATCTTCAGAAACGGCTGCTGGATTCGATGATGACGGTGCT
>DASTBJ010000179.1:0-6976 GCA_035712125.1 Terriglobia bacterium | reverse complement strand
CTTCTAGGTACTTCTAGGGGGCAGACTACTCTGGCACCATTCGGTGGCAGAGTAGTCTGACCCTATAGAGGCAGTGTGTAGACGCGCTTTCCTGTTGCGGTCGATTTGAAATAATCCTGGAAGTTAGGGGCCCTTCAATTTTGAGCGCTAACCTCCGTCAAGTCGATTCGGCATCGGGGTGGGGCCCTTTGCTGACGCTTCGGCTCCAGGTGGTACGCGGAACGGTTCCACGGGAATGTGCTTGTAACACACTTCCATGACGATCAGGTACTCCTCGCCGCCCGGTGCTTGCAGAAGCACACGGTCGCCCGCTGCGGCCTTCATCAAAGCTCGCGCCAAGGGCGACACCCAACTGATCTGGTTGCGTTCGAGATCAACCTCGTCGGTGCCGACGATGCTCACCACTCGTTCCGTTCCTGCAGCATTGGAATAGCGCACCGTCGCTCCGAAGAATGCACGAGTCGCCGACTGGCCCGCTCTCGGACTCTCTGGGTCCACCACGACCGCCGCCTCGATTCGCTTCGTAAGAAATCGGATCCTGCTATCGATCTGGCGAAGCCGCCGCTTGCCATACTGATAATCGGCGTTCTCACTGCGATCACCGTTGCTCGCAGCCCACGCCACCACGTTGGTGACTGCCGGTCGTTCCCTGGCGAGTAGAAACCGGCGCTCCTCTTTGAGGCGATGCAGGCCGCTCGGCGTGATGTAGTTCTTGAGACCCGCGCCTGGCTCGTCTCCTTGTCGTTTTCTCCTGGAGCCTTTTTGCATACAGCAAAAGGATACCGCCACACCTCTTCATATTGTGACGTCGATTCTGGTCAGGGACACGTGCTGGGGCCTGAAGACCTCTGGATAGCGCATACCTCGTTTCCTGCCGCCATATCCAATCCTTTTGCAACCTTTCACCTCGCATTCTCCCCGACCGGAGTGATGAATGTGTCGTCCGATGCACTAAACAAAGATCGAAGATCGATGACACGTTCACACTTCATCCCTTCATTCACTTGCCACAATGTCAGCACCCGAATGCAAATTGGGGCATCGATCGCCAGATTGACTTCAGATATCGAGAATAATCCGCCTTAGATTGCTTGAAATAAGTAACTTTGACTAGTGGACATTCGCATGCAACAAACCGGTCGAGGTGGAATCATGTTTCGGAAGATTTTGCTCATCTGCGGCATTCTCGCACCAGTTCTCTACGCCATTTCCGATCTGGCGGCGGGTATGCAATGGGAAGGCTACAGCTTCCGAGATCAGACGATCAGCGAGTTGGGTGCAATCGATGCACCTTCGAGACCGCTTTTCGCCGTTCTCCTCCTGCTGGTTTACGGGGTTATGGTTGCTTTCGGCCTGGGCATCCGGAAGGCGGCCAGTGGGAATCGGCGGCTGCGCATCGTCGGCGGCCTCATTGTCGCACTTGGTGTAATGGCCCTCACCGTTGGGCAGTTGGTGCCGATGCGCCTGCGTGGAACTGAACAGGGGCTTGTCGGCACTTTGCATCTCGTTGAGGGGGCGGCGGCGATGCTCATGATCTTCACGGCGATGGGAATCGCAGCAAGCACCTTTGGTAAGCGCTTTCGCCTCTACACAATCGGTACGATCATCCTGGCGGTCGCTTTCGGCGCGTGGGCAGTGTCAGAGTTCAAGCAGATCGAGCAAGGTATCTCGACACCGTGGATCGGCCTGAAAGAGCGCGTCTTCTGGTACGGATATCAAACGTGGTTCATCGTGCTGGCGCTTACACTTCTCCGCGGGCAGCGAGAGGCGCGCGCAGAAAGCGACGGTCTCCACGTGAAGGAACGCCTGTCCGCCAGCCGATCTCCATTCAAGACTCCCGAGGGTGAAGCCGCGTTTCTCGCCGCCTACGAGGCCGCGATGAAGTCGTGGCCTGTTCCGTATGAAGAGACAGATGTGCAAACCCGATTCGGGATGACGCACGTTGTGATCAGTGGTCCTGAGGAGGCACCGCCGTTGGTGCTTCTGCATGGATATATGGCGACGCTGATGATGTGGGCGCCGAACATTGCCGATTTCAGTAAGGAGTACCGAGTCTACGCAGTCGATGTCATGGGACAACCCAGCAAGAGCATACCCGCTGAACCCATTCGCGATCGGGCAGATTTCGTGGACTGGTTGACCGCAACGTTAGATGGACTGCACCTCGGCCGCGTCTCGCTGGTCGGCATGTCGTTCGGTGGGTGGATAGCCCTCGGTTACGCCGTCGCTAAGCCGGAGCGCGTGGAGAAGCTCGTGCTGCTGTCGGTGGGCGGTTTTCTGCCGATGGCCAGACAATTCACCGTGCGCGGGATGTTGATGGTGCTCTGGCCAATACGTCTCACGGTGACCTCATTTATGCACTGGCTCGGAGTCAGGGAGAATCCGGCTGATCCCGCTACCCACGGCATGGACGATCTGGTGGAGTTGACATATCTCGGTCTGAAGCATTTCCGGATGCCACAAGAGACTGCGCGTGTCATGCCGACTGTGTTCTCGGATGGCGAACTGCGGTCCCTGCAAATGCCAACGCTCGTGCTTTTTGGTGATCACGAGGTCATCTGTGATCCCGCGGCAGCTTTGAATCGAGCGCTTCGGCTTATTCCTGATTGCCGAGGCGAACTGGTGGCAGGGCCCCGGCATGACATGTGCGCTACCGAGTATCGAGTTGTTGACGCTCGAGTTCTCGATTTCCTGAAGAAAACGCGAGCGGAGAATCAAACCGGGGAGAGACAGCGCTCCATAGCATAGTGCGGCGCCCAGGAGGTCGAAGGAGGATGCATGCTTTCAACACTTCTCGTGATTCTCATCCTCGCGATGCTGTACTGGTTCCCGGTACGACGTTGGTTCGGTCGCTGGGGAACGACGGACGAGGATCTCACCCGGAACATGGCAGGCGATCCCATTATCGTCCAACCGACGCATTCGGCAACGCACGCGCTCACGGTCGATGCGCTACCGCAAGACATCTGGCCGTGGCTTATGCAGATGGGCTACAGGCGCGGCGGGCTGTACAGCTATGACTGGCTTGATCGGCTCTTCGGGTATCTGGATCGTCCGAGTACAAGTCGAGTCCTTCCCGAATTTCAGCAGTTGACGGTGGGTGACGTGATTCCTCTTGGACGAGGCAAGGGATTCCCAGTGACCGCGATTGAGCCCTTTCGCACGCTGGTCCTCTCCGATGTAAACGACGGGTTTCAGTGGGTGTGGCAGTTCGGCCTGTACCCGCTCGATGAGCGGCGAACGCGACTCGTGTCGCGTGGTACCCAACGTTGCGACAACACCATTGGTAATTGGTTGTTCATGCGGGTGATGGAACCGGCGGCCTTTATCATGACGCGGCGGATGCTGCTTGGACTAAAAAAACGCGCGGAAGCGTTGCGGGATCTCGACGTGCGATCGACAGCGACAATCAGAGTGCCGCCGCATGAGAACAACTGCTCGCAGGCGCCAAAGGAGAATTTATTATGAAAGTGCGGACATTTCTTGCATGGTCGATCGTTATCTTTAGCCTCGCTTTTCTTGCGCCTTACAGCGCATTTGCGCATTGCGACTCTCTTGATGGACCGGTCGTGAAAGCTGCACAGAAAGCGCTCGACACACAGAACGTTGACCTGGTACTTGTCTGGGTTCAGCCTGAAGACGAAGCCGAAATTCGCTCCGCTTACAATAAGACGCTCACGGTTCGTGCACTCGGACAGATGGCGAAGGAGTTGGCAGACACATATTTCTACGAAACAGTCGTGCGGCTGCACCGCGCCGGTGAGGGCGCGCCCTACACGGGACTGAAGCCAGCCGGCCGAGATCTCGGCCCCGCGATTCGTGCAGCCGATCAGGCCATCGACAGCCGTTCGTTGTCGTCGGTCGAGAAACTCCTGGCAACTACACTCTCCGAACGACTGCGCAAGCATTTCGAGGAAGCCGCAAACCTGAAAGGCTACCAGGCTGGCGACGTGAAGGCCGGGCGCGAATACGTGAAGGCCTACGTTGAGTTCATTCATTATGTCGAACGGCTCTATGAGGCGATCACAGCGCCGAGCCATGGTCAGTTCGGCGAACCCCACGATCTGGAACGTCCGTGAAGAGGTGCGGCATGGAACGCAAAGTCTTCAAAGAGGTCGAGTCCTTTTCGAAAGAAAAGCCTATTCATGTGCCTATCTTTGCCGGTAAGCGCACGAAAGTTTTGCTTCTATGCCTTTCCGGCGGACTAACAGTGCCGCCGCATTCTCATCCTGGTTTTGAGATCACTCTTCAGCCGCTGAAAGGAAAAGCACTGCTTCCAATCAATGGAGAAGAAATTGTCCTTGTCCCTGGCGAAATTTTACTTGTTGATGGCGAGATTTCCTTCAGCCCGCGCAATCCATTTGATGAAACATTCGAAATGCTTATCCATCTAATAGAGCGTTAGGATCATAATCGGCGATGGAATCAATGGAGCTCCCGCGCTGATGAAGGACGGCGTCAGGCTTGAGTTCTACTATTTCTTTCTTGCCATGCTCGCCAGCGCCGCCTTATGGAAGATCTCAATGCCGTTCATGTGTTCCTGATACTCTACTCGCCGCATAGCCATCTCGGAATCGTAAGCACTTAAGAAGGCCTTGTAGGCTTGGGCGGTACCCTCTTTATTCCCGCTGCGATCCGCGATTTGGGACTCCAGCATGTAGCCCAATAGATGATTTGCGACAGACTTCCGAATCAGATCGATTTGCTCGCGGGCGGCTTTGACATCGTTTGCCGTCATATGAATCAGTGCCACATGATAGCGGGCGTCGTTATCCAGCGTTCCCAGATTCTCATAGGCTTGAAGTGCCATCGGAGTGAATTGTGACGCCTCCGCGGTATTTCCGCTTTCGCTGGCTGTCATCACCCGATTGAACAGGCGATCCGCCGCTTCACGCGGCGACATGGTGGAAAGGTCTACGGGTTGACCCGGAGCGGAAACGCTGGAGGGCAAGGATGCTGGTGAGGTCGGCGACGCGACCGCCGCCGAATTCTTACCCCGATCAAAGTAGGTCATCAAGGAGACTGCCAGAGCGATCGTTGCGATGCTGATGGCGACCCACGGCACGATTGTTTGCGCGTTCCATGGTGCGGGTGCCACCGCGACCGCGCTGGCCGCCGTGAGGGGCGTTCCGCATTCCGTGCACACACGCGCCCCTAGTTTGACCGTACCGCCACAAGACGAGCATCTGGAGACGAGGGGCGTTCCGCAGCGGCCGCAGAATTTCCCTTCAGCGGACTGGCCACAATTAGGACACTGGCTAGGGTTGGCACTCACATTCCCAACCTTATCATGAGGCTTCGCCAGGGTGTGAAGCGCTAACACGCTCCCTTCGTGCCCTCTCATTCGATCTACAACAACAGCGTGAATCGACTCGTAAATTGACTAACAGCTTGCGCTGCTGGCTGGTGGGAAGTAGGCTCGAATCGACCGCCGACTCAGCGCAAAATGATATGAATGATTGCGTGTGTGGACAGAAAGTGACTAAGTGACGTCTTCGTCGGGGCGGTCTCGGGCGAACACCAGCGACACAGCCAGTCCAGCAATCCACACAAAATACGCGAGCCAAGCGAGGCCGTTCACGGCAGTGAACAGACCCGAGGCCTCGTTCTCAACGATCGCTGCAGAACCAAGGATCGCGGCGACGGCAAACAACGTGCCCACCCAGCCGAGCCAACGAGGAAATACACTGGTTCGGAGAATGACCACTGCCGCCCCGGTCATCACGATTCCGCTCAGCGCGCCCGATACGACGAACGCATAGAAGTTGCTCGCCACCGCAAAACGCGCGACGGCAGGGGACACCGTGTTCTCGAGAAGCGAGGCGCCCACGATGAAGGCGCCGGATGTCGTGCCAGCAGCAGGCGACAGAATCGCACCTGCCCACGTCACGCGTGACCAGATGGCGGGACTCCCTTCGGCGGCCCGCAGCCTTTCGCACAATCCGGCGAAAAATGGGACGTAGAACAAAAGGAATGCAACACCCGCGACAAAGTGGCCGACGCGATACTGCAGGCCGTTCTCGGCAAACCAGGCGGCAATGGCGCTGGGATCGTGGTTGTAGTGTGGCGGTTGGACATTGATCGCGGATGCGACGAAGGAGGTGACCACGAAGAGCAGGCCGGCGATGCCGCTGATCCGCCACCGTCCGGTTGAAGAGTGCATGTCTCGTGTCACCTGCCTAGGGGGTGCGGCCGTGCTGCTCGATGAATGTCCTGATCACTCTCAGCGCGGCATCTCGTACGTACACGAAGTGTCCTCCGAACTCCTGCGGGGCGAACCGTGCGTTGCTTGCTGCGGAGTGTTGCCCGTGCGCGAAGGACACGAACGTATCGTCCATGGCGTGGATGACCAGCGTAGGCGCTATGATTCGCCCGAGATCGAATTCCCCACGCTCGAACCAGTGGGCGGGATCGTTGAAGTTGCCGGTATTGCGCATGCTCATCGGCAGAATCATCTGGGCCGCAGCTGACGGATCGCCGGGTATGTTCCCGAAGGACATCCTATTGGGGAATTGGTCTGGAGACCTGAGGCCGGGTTGAGGCGCGATGACACGTCCAACAGGTGACGTGGGTGTTCCCGTCACCGAACTTCGCATTGATGTCGCGCACCATCTCGAGCATCATGCGAGCCTTCAACTTTTGGGGCTTGGTATCGAGCGAAAAGTCGTTCATGACGTGGCAGTCTATACAGCGGAGCCCGAGCGCGAAAGTAATGTTCTGCATCGTAATTTCGACGTTCTGCGCCGTGAGCACTTTGAGATTGGCGGCAACAACGTCTGTAGCCGATAGTGGCGCCCCACGAGCCCCGCCGCCCCTGCCCCTACCCCCGCCGCCCCTGCCGCCACCGGCAGCGGGGACAGTGATAGTGCCGGCATTCCTGGTCAGATACTCGACAACCAGCGGAACCTGCTCGTCACTCAGACCCGCACCTTTGTCCTTCATGCGCGTGACTGTGGTGGTCCACGCGTCTTTGTCC
>DASTBJ010000178.1:0-22660 GCA_035712125.1 Terriglobia bacterium | reverse complement strand
CCAAACGGTGCTCTTCATTGATGGCGGCAAAGCGCGAGGCACTTCTCTTTTCGCGGTTATAGAGTTGGACGACCGACATCCCGGTGATGTGTTCGTTCAGAAAAGCGTTGATCTTTGCAACGGCGACGCGCACGCGCCGGTAAGAATCCCTGGCCCTGGAACGGAAGATCGCGGTGGCAATGCCGATTAAAGGAAGCACAGTCAGGGTTACGAGGGCCATTCGCCAGTCCAGCAGTAGCATGGCGACAATGATCCCTGTCAGGGTGAAGATGTCTCCGAAGACAGAGACAAGGCCGGACGAGAAGAGTTCATTCAGGACATCGACATCCGAGATCACGCGGGTGATCAGACGGCCGACGGGATTCTTGTCGTAGAAAGACGGCGAGAGACTCTGCAGGTGCCGGAATATCTGCATCCGCATGTCGCACATGATCCGCTGACCGGTTCGTTGCAGTGTCAAAGCCTGGATGAAATCGGTTCCGAGCTTCACCGCCAGCGTAAGGACAAATGCTCCGGCGACGATCGCAAGCCCACCCGCGTTTCCGGCCGCGATGTAGCGGTCAATGGCAAGCATGGTCAGCAACGGCGGAATGGTTTCAAGTGCGGCACTCGCGACGATCATGAGAAACGCGAAGAGAACGTACTTCCGATACGGTCGCAGGTAACGGATCAGCCGGCGCATCAACCGCGCATCGTAAGCTTTGCCCAGAACTTCTTCGTCGTGCACTTGACCTACTCGCTCACTTCGATTTCTTCTTCGAGAAGCTGCCGTTGATGCAATTCCGCATAGTAGCCGTCACTGGCGAGCAACTGTTCATGGGTGCCTCTTTCGACGATTTGCCCGCCATCCAAGACGACGATCTCATCGGCCTCTCTGACTGTTGAAACACGATGACTGATCAGAATGGATGTTCTTCCCCTCATGACGCTTTTCAATTCGCGAAGGATCTGTTCTTCGGTGTAGGTATCCACGCTTGATAGTGCGTCATCGAGTATCAGGATCCGGGGATCTCGGATGACGGCCCGGGAAATTGCAGTCCTCTGTTTCTGCCCGCCGGACAAAGTGATGCCACGTTCTCCAACCACGGTCTCAAACCCTTTCGGAAACTGCTCGATGTCCGCAAGAAGGTTGGATATCTCCGCGGCACGCCTCACGTCGCCGTCTGATGCCTTTTCCACACCGAAGGCGATGTTTTCGCGAATGGTCTCTCCGAAAAGAAACGTGTCCTGCGGGATGAATCCGATGGCGCGACGCAACGGCTCGAGCGGAATGTACTCGATCGGAATCCCGTCAATAAATACGGAGTTCGGAGGCGCGTTGTAGAGCCGAGGGATCAGTTGCACCAGCGAGGACTTACCGGATCCTGTCGCGCCCACGATGGCGACCGTCGTGCCGGCTCGAATCCTCAGAGAAATGTCCTTGAGAACCGGCTTGCCGTTGTAGGAGAAGCTCAGGTTGCGGAACTCGATTTCTCCGCGTACGACAAATTCTCGGGCAATCCCGGCTTTGTCGCGCACTTCGGGTTCGGTGTCCAGGATGTAATTCAGCCGCTGCATTGAAGCGCGGCCCCTCTCCAGAAGATTTACAACCCAGCCCAACGCGATCATCGGCCAGGCCAGGGTGCCGAGGTAAAAAATAAATTGCACAAGCTGACCGCGGCTAATAGTCCCCTGTACAACCAGGCCGCCGCCAAACCAGAGAATGATGACAATCGCGAGCCCGATCACAAACTGCATGAGCGGGAAGAAGACACTCGTCACGCGATTGAGCTCGTTGTTTTTTTCGACGAGGCGATGGTTCAGCTTGTCAAAATCGTCGATTTCTCTCGCTTCCTGGGAGAACGCCTTGATGACTCGAACTCCGGCCATGCTTTCCTGGACTCGTGCGCTGAGATCCGCCAGTCTTTCCTGGGATTCCTCCGTCAGCGCATTGATTCTCCGGCCCACCCTCCGTACACCAACGGAGACAAAGGGCATCGGAAGCAGCGACGCTATCGTCAGCCGCCAGTCGATCGACAACATGAACCCGACCGCGACGACTGCCGTAACAATCGTGTTTACGGAGTACATGATTCCCGGACCCAACAACATCCGAACATTGCTTAGATCGTTGGTCGCCCGCGACATCAACTCCCCCGTCTTGTTGCGGTGGTAAAAGGCCATAGAGAGGGATTCAAGGTGTGCAAAAACGTCCGAGCGGAGGGCATACTCCATATCCCGCGAAGCACCGATAAACCACCACCGCGACGCAAACCTGAAAACACCCTCCAGGAGCGACAGTCCGATCAGGATGCCCGCGTACACCAGCAACTGACGCCGGGTCACGGACTCGTACAGGCTGTCCACCGCCCTGCCCATGACCCATGGCCCCATCATTTGAAAGGCGTTAGAGAGCACCACGCCCCCAAAACCGGCGGCCAGCCGAACGCGGCATCCCCGCACATAGGGGAAAAGCCGGGACAGGACACGCCATTTAGAAGAGTCGCGCGCGGGCATGACGTAATAGTAGACTAAAAAAGTTCGTTAAACCCTTGAGGCTGAAGACTTGTCCAATGGATTCGACGACTTAAGTTTCGAGTACAGTAGTAATTATGGACAGGATTCTGACAGCGTCCAATGTGATGAGTTCCAGGGAACCGGATCCGGACATCGTCCTCGTCGAACGTTATACCAGTGGCGATATGACCGCCTTCGACGAGTTGATGATCCGCTACGAGCGCCAGATTTATCGGCTCTGCTACCGGTTTACCTCGAACACGGACGATGCAAGAGACCTTGCACAGGAGGTTTTCATCAAGGCGTTCGAGCATCTTTCAGACTTCAGAAAAGAATCGAGCCTCAAGACCTGGCTTTATCGGATCGCCACGAATCACTGCATTAATCATGTGAAGTCAAACAACCAACAGTTTGTCGAAGTCACCGATACGGTTCGGCAGATTTCCCCGACTGCGCAGTCCGACCTCGAAGAGAAGGAACAGCGAGAACACTTCCGCAGGATGGTCAAAAAACTGCCACCGAAACAAAGAGCGATCCTCGAACTGCGAATCCATGAGCAGCTAAGCTATGAGGAGATCGCCACCATGTCGAATCGATCGGTATCCACAATCAAGGCAAGCGTGTTTTTCGCTCTGGAAAAACTTCGAAAGCTGGTAAAAGAACCGTTAAAGCCAGGCGGCGAAGTGAAGTTGCAATGAACATGTTTGGTCATCTCAAAGCCGAAGACTTTACGAACCTGCTGGATGGCGCTGAGCTCACCGATCGCCTTCGGGCTCATCTCCAGTCGTGCGCCTACTGCCTCAAGACGTTCGAATCGGTTCATCAGGTCCGCAGGCAGATCGAGGAGATGCGCATGGAGTCCGCGGACGAATACATTCCTGAACCCGATTGGCTGGAGTTCCGCGCGGATGTCCGCGACGGCCTGCTATCACGCTCTGTAAAGCGTGATAATACAACCCGCGGCTGGTTCGGCAAATTGGGCTGGCAGCCCGCAATGGCCTGGGGCATGTCGATGCTGTTGGTGGTCGGATTGCTCGGAGTGATCTGGAGCCAAAGGCAGAGCGAGTCTCGAATACCGGAGACGATTGCCGTAGAGAACGCTCCGCCGGTCGATGCGGATCTAAACTCGCTCGTGGAGATTTCTCAGTCGGATGTGTTTGATGATCTGGTCCAGCTCGATGCGGATGAAGCCCTTCATCTGCAGATGATTCTTGACGATATGGTCCAGGAAGGTGTGAGTCAGCAATGATTCGTTTCGGTGCAATAGCAATAATAGTCTTAATATCCCTGCCAGCCTTCGCGCGGCAGTCCGGGCCACGTGATCTCGCCGGTCAGGAGACGGCTGTACCGGACCAGCCACAGGTTCAATTGCAAAGGAGCGTCGTGCAGCTCTACCTTGCAGACATGAAAAACGAACTCGGTCTCACCGATGAACAGTTTCTCAAGGCAGGGCCCGTCATCCAGCAGTTTATTCAAATGCGGTTCCGGAATGCGAACCAGCGAAAGGCTCTCGGTGAACGCCAGGATCGACTGCTAAACGAGCCAAATGCGTCGCAGGACGATATTAAACAATTGAATAACGAACTGACGGCGTTGGATGGCCAAACCGAAAGCTGGGACGCCCGCTTCAGGCGAAGGCTTCAGGCCGAACTCGTCGGGCGCGAATTGTCCGAGCGTCAGATCTTGATGCTGCGGGACTTCAACCGACGCTTCTTTAACGAGAAACTTCCCTTGCTTGTGGAACAGATCCGCTCCGAAAATTTGATCAAAGGGCAGGGCCAGCAGCAGCGCCCGGCAGGAGCACGTGCAAATCAGAATCGGAAAGGCGAGGCCCAACCGAACGGACCCGCCAACACGCTACGCGGAAACAACAAACCGGCCGTGCAACCGCGGCAGAAGTCAACCCGCTAACAATATCTGAATATCCATTAGATTCGTCTGGGTTGGTCCGGTAACGATAAGGTCGCCGGTAGCCTTGAGCAGGTTCATCGAATCATTGTCGGCCAGGTACCGTTTCGGGACGAGCCCGCGATCGACGGCCCGCTGGGCTGTCGACGGATCGACAATGCCGCCGGCGGCGTCCGTTGGCCCGTCCGAGCCATCCGTTGCCACACTCGCGAAGCAGCAAGGCATGGCAATCGGACGCGGAGCCATCTCGACGGCCCAGGCAAGGGCCATTTCCTGATTCCTGCCGCCACGCCCCGTTCCCTTTACCGTCACCGTTGTCTCACCAGCGGCGAGGACACACGCGGGAGGCGTCACGGGATTGCCGGTACTGCCAATCTCCCTCGCAATAGCGGCAAAGAAACCTGCGACATCCTTCGCTTCCCCCTGCACCTCGGTTCCCAGAATCAAGACCTTGAATCCCAGATCCTTCGCCCTCGCAGCCGCAGCGTCGACAAGGAGTCGGTTATTCGCGATGATGAGATTCTCAACGTTTTGGAAAAGAGGATCTCCAGGTTTCGGCGTATCGGGAACCTTCCCCTGAGCTCCTGCCCGTAAACGTTCCAGGACAGGAGCGGGAACACCTACTTTGTACTTCTGGACAATAGACAGCGCTTCGGAAAACGACGTCGTATCCGGCGCTGTCGGGCCCGAAGCGATGAAGTCCAACGGGTCGCCAATCACGTCGGACATGATCAGGGAAAACACGCGCGCCGGCGCGGCCCACGCCGCGAGCTGTCCGCCCTTGACCGCCGAGAGGTGTTTTCGAACCGCGTTGAGTTCAAGGATGGTGGCACCGGCGCGCAGGAGCAATGACGTTACTTCCTGCTTCTGTTCCAGCGTGATCCCTTCCGCCGGAGCGGGCCACAAAGCGGAGCCACCGCCGGAAATCAGACACAGGACCGTATCCTGGGGGCTCAATTCCGTCAGCAATTCACGCATCTGCCGCACCGCTCTCACACCGGCGGCGTCGGGAATAGGATGTCCCGCTTCGACCTGACGGATCTTTTTCAACGGCAAGCCGTGCTCGTACTTTGTGACGACCAGGCCATCTGAAATTCGATCGCCCAGAGTCTCCTCGACCACCTGGGCCATGCGAGAAGAAGCCTTACCCGCGCCCACAACAATCAACTTCCCGTGGATGGGCGTTCGAGTGTTGCCTACAGTGAGGATGTCGCCTTGAAGCTGAAGGGCCTTACCGATGCACGTTGCCGGGTTAGCCGCCTGCAGTGCAGCTTCCCAGATCTGCCGAGCATGCTCCCGAAGTTGAGCTACCGTCATCGATTCGAGCCGGCCAACCTTTCAGCCGCGGCATCTCGCGCCGCCCGAACTCGGACACGATTGGGAGCCATAGGAAACTCATCAAGATACTCGTCCAGTTGCGCGACGACACCGTCCCACTCCTGTAACTTAACGTAGATCTCAGCGAGGGCCAGGCGCGCGACAATCATCCTACTGCCTCCGGTGGAGATCGCCTTTTTAAATTGCGACTCCGACTCTTCGTAGAATGACGTCATGAAGTAAACGACCCCGGTGAGGTAATGCGCGAGAGGCGTGCCTGGCTGTACCTCCAGGGCCTTGTTCAGATTGGCAAGGGCGCTGTTCAGCAGACCCCGTGCCGATTTCGAATCCTGCCCGGATGTGAGTATCGCCTGTTCGATGTGCAGGCTCGCGAGGTTCACATAAGGCGCATACGATCTGGGGTTCAGCTTTGCCGCCTCGAGATACTCTCGCTCCGCGTCTGCGGGTTGAAACATCTGATGGAGAAGAATTGCGAGGCTGTTGTGCGCATTAAAGAACTTAGGATCGATACGAATGGCCGACTCGAGATGCTCCCTGGCGGCGAGCCGATTCCCTTTTCTCGCTTCGGCGATTCCCTTTTCATATTCTTCGACGGCTCCCTTTGAGTATTGCTCCGTAATTTCGGTCACATCTATGACCGAAGGATCCTCCCCCGGGCGATTGTCGAGAAACAGTGGCTTATTCGCCTGCGCCACCGCGACTTCCGACATCATCAGGATCAGGGTCAGAAAGAGAGCCGGACCTCGTACACCCATGAAGGGGTTATACCGTCGGGTTCGGACGTTGTCAAACCGCATGAGTTGTACAGGTTCAGGGCCGTACCGACGCAACAGTTCTTTCTGTGATATATGCTTCACCATTCCGCACCGGGAGCACCCTGTGAGCATCGGCGAACACGACTTTGACTTGATGGCGAGCATCGAAAGCCTGTCCAAAATCGCAATGAATAGCGCGCAAGCCGGAGATGGAAGTTTGTCGCCGCTTGAGGTTCGAATTCGCGCCGCCCTGGCCCTGGTAGTCTTTCTGCCTCATCCTCAGGCGAAGAAACACCTGATTAACCTCATGGCATCGTCAGAGGTTCCCAGGGAGGTTCGAACTGTCGCCTCCGACGCGCTGACAGGCGGCCAGACCATATAAGGCCGTCCGCCGCGACGACGGGCGCTAAGACGTGACACCCGCTTACCCAAGTCCGTACACTATGGCGTCTATGAACAGAGCTGCGAGCTCCTCCGTATTGATTTCAGAAGCCGAGATCCAGCGGCGTGTTTCTGAAATGGGCTCACGTATCTCGGACGATTACAGAGGTGGTTCGCTAACGGTTATAGGAATACTTAAGGGCAGTTTCATTTTCATCGCAGACCTCATACGCACCATCGACCCCTCGATCCTTGTGCAGGTCGATTTCATGACGGCATCGAGTTATGGCGACGGCACTGTTTCATCCGGCGCATTGCAAATCGAGCAGGATATCTCCGTAAGCGTGACCGGCAAGGACGTCCTGATCGTCGAAGACATTGTCGACTCTGGCCTGACACTGGGCGCCGTGCGGGAACTGCTGCAGTCCAGGAAACCGCGATCCCTGCGAATTGCCGCATTGATTGAAAAGGATTCGCGTCGACGCCAACCCGTTCAGCTGGATTACGTGGGATTTCAGATCCCGGATGTCTTCGTTGTCGGCTACGGGCTCGACCTCGCACAGCACTATCGCAACCTCAGGGAGATCCGAGTTCTCGATGCCGGCTGACTTCGGACGCCATATCGACCATACCTTGCTTCGAGCAGTCGCAACGCCGTCAGATGTGAGCCGCCTCTGCAGCGAAGCGCGTGATTACGGCATGGCGGCCGTGTGCGTTTTTCCCATCCACGTGTCTCTGGCGCGGGAAATCCTCGGAGAGACAAGCGCCAGGGTTGCGACCGTCATTGCGTTTCCGTTTGGCGCAACAGTCACCGGTGTCAAAGCGGTGGAGATGAAAACTGTCGCATCGCGTGGGGCGCACGAACTGGATATCGTCATTAATATTTCGTGCCTCAAGTCCGGCGACGATGCGGCCGTCGAAGCCGAAATGCAGGAACTGACGCACCTGGCCCGCAGTCTCGGCGTAATCACGAAGTTCATCATCGAGACAGGTTACCTTACGGATGAAGAGAAACTCCGAGTCTGCGCCATCGCAAACCGCGTCCGGCCGGACTTTCTGAAGACCTCGACCGGCCACGGTCCGTCGGGCGCAACTGTGGAAGATGTTGGGTTGATGCGGCGGAATCTTTTGCCGGAAATACAAATTAAAGCCGCCGGTGGGATACGATCATTCGGCCAGGCGTGGGAGTTGATTCAGGCCGGCGCATCGCGCATCGGCACAAGTTCGGGAACCGCTATCGTGGAGGAAGCTCGCAAATCATGAAACCTGTTCTGGGCACAGATCCAAACTTTCTGACAACAATGGTCGAAATAAATCACGACATTACCTCGACACTGGATCTCGATCAGCTCCTCAGAAAGCTGGCCACATTAACGGACAGGATCATCCCTTATCAGATTTTCGCAATCTTCCTTGTGGATGAGGCAAAGCGCGACCTCTATTACCGTTTTGGGATCGGCCATGAACAAAAAATCGTCCAAACCCTGCGCATCGGATTCGGCGAAGGACTGATCGGCACTGCCGCACTTGAACAGCGCACCCTGGTCGTCGACGACGTCCGGAATGACCCGCGATACATTGAAGTGGTCAAGGAAGCACGCTCCGAACTGGCGATTCCTCTGATGCTCGGAAATCGCGTAGTCGGCGTCCTCGATATTGAAAGCACCGAAATTGGCTATTTTCGCGAGGAACAGGTCAACATTCTTAACCTTCTCGCCAGCCAGATTGCGATCGCCATCAATAACGCAAACATCTACGAAAGCGAACGGCACAATCGGGAAATGCTGGCCATGCTCTACGAGGTCAGTCTAGACATGACCTCCACGCTGGAAATCGATGAGGTCTTCCATCGCATCGCGAACGCCGTGAAGTCCACGGTGAATTATCAGATCTTTTCCATCTTCCAGCTCGACGAAAGAACCGGCGTGCTGCAACTGAAGACGGTCGTGCGATCGAACGAGCGCGAGCACAAGAAACTGACAGTCCCGCTGGGCGATGGTCTTGTCGGATCCGCCGCGTTGATGAACGTTCCGGTTCGCTCGGGAAATGTTCTGGCGGACCCCCGTTACATTAACGTCCATGCCGAAACGCGCTCGGAACTGGCCGTTCCTCTGAAGCATAAGGGGAAAGTCATTGGTGTCGTCGATCTGGAAAGCACACAGCCGGACTACTTCACCGAATATCACGAACGCATGCTGACGATGCTCGCGTCCCGCATCGCCTCGGCGTTGGTCAACGCGCAACTCTATGCCCGGGTCTCTGAGAACGAACGCAGAATGGACCGGGAAATGAAAATCGCTCGGGCGATCCAGCACCAGCTGATGCCTGAGGAAGTACCGGTCGTCGAGCCGCTGAACATTGCAGTGACGTTCAGTCCCGTTGCGCACCTCGGAGGTGACCTCTACGATTTCATCCGTTTTGACGACGGCCGGCTCGCCATTGTCCTCGGCGACGTGGCAGGCAAGGGAGCGCCCGCCGCTCTTTATGCTGCACTTTCCAGCGGAATCATCCGTACCCGTGCGACGCGGAAGTATCCCCCGGGCCAGATGCTTGAGCTGGTGAACAAAACGCTTTATTCACGACCTATCGAAAGCCAGTATTGCGCGCTGACATATGCGATCTACGATCCGCAGACACAGAAGATAAGCATGGCCAACTCGGGACTGCCGTATCCGCTCCTGATTCGAAAGGACGCGCCGCGTTTTCTCGAGCTGGCCGGT
Organism: Terriglobia bacterium; assembly: GCA_035712125.1. Taxonomy (GTDB): domain Bacteria; phylum Acidobacteriota; class Terriglobia; order 20CM-2-55-15; family 20CM-2-55-15; genus DASTBJ01. The sequence continues at coordinate 13,062 of DASTBJ010000178.1, read as the reverse complement.
GTGCCTGTGGGATTGTTTCCCGATACGCAATACCAGGAGATGGAAATTCCGCTCGAGTCGGGGGACGTGGTGGTGTTCTATTCCGACGGCCTTGTTGAAGCTCGCGACGTCAGCAATGAGGATTTCGGACTAAAGCGCCTTGCCGGAGTTATTCGCGAGCACAGCGGGAAGAGTGCAGAGGAAATCGTTGCCGCGGTGAATACCGCGGTAGAGGACTTCGTCGGACGTACGCCGTTTCACGACGACCGGACACTCATTGTCATCAAGATGAAGTGAGGACAATGGGCGGACGGCCTGAAGAAATTTTGAAATTGGACGAATCCTGCATACATGAGCGGTTGCTCACAACGAATGATGAAAATCGTCACAACTCCCCTCCTTCAGCCGAGGAGGGGAAAGCCAAGGCGCAGCCTTGGCCGGGGTGGTGTTGATCAAGAAATCTATTGTTTGGCCAGCACCACCCCGGCGCTACGCGCCACGCCTCCTCGGCTGAGGAGGGGAGTCCTGAAATCCAGTCGTCGCTCACGCTGTCCAGCCTCAGCCGGACTCCATTTTCGAAGGAGGATTCGTCCAATTTCAAAATTTCTTCAGCCATGGCCTGCTATTTGAGCACCTGAAGCATCGGCTCGTGCAGCCGTCCGTTCGACGCAAGAATCTCCTTCATGTAGATCGAGAACGGCCCACCTTTGAAATCCGTCGTGCGTCCTCCGGCTTCCTCAAGGATGATCCCGCCGGCAGCGGTGTCCCAGGGCTGAAGATACAGTTCCCAGAATCCGTCCAGCCTGCCCGCGGCGACATAAGAAAGGTCCAGAGCCGCAGAGCCGCCGCGCCGCACCGCCTGGCTGGCGACCAGAAAGCTTCGGAACTGACTAATTACAGTGTCCAGGCGCTCGCGGAAGTTATAAGGAAATCCCGTGATCAGCAAAGCCTGCGAAAGCTGGTCAACGTCGGAAACCTGCAGCCGCTCCCCGTTGCAATACGCACCTGTTCCCCGAGCCGCACTGAACAGTTCGTCTCGTACCGGATCATATACCGCTCCGCAGATGATCCGTCCGTTCTCCTCCACCGCAATCGAGACGCAATAGAACGGATAACCGTGCGCAAAATTGGTCGTACCGTCCAGCGGGTCGATGATCCACCGAACCGCGGCACCGGTCTGGGTTGCGCCCGACTCTTCAGCGAGTATGGCGTGCGACGGGTAGCGGTCGAGGATGCCGCCGATAATCAGTTCCTCGCTCTTTTTGTCGGCAATCGTGACGAGGTTCCCACGTCCCTTGAATTCGACGAGCTTTTCGCGGTCGGCGTAAAACTTGAGGATGTCTCCGGCGGCCCGGCAAAGATCGATCGCCGTTTCCAGATACTGCACTAGTCGTCCCCGGGCTTCCTTTCCGCCATCGTTTTCAGCAGGCGATCAAAGCGCTCATCGGCGACCAGCCCCTTGAACGCTTCTTCCTCTTTCAACATCTTTATATTGTCGAAGCCGGCGTCGACCGCCTTCATGAGGAACGAAAACGCGGAGTCGGTGTCGCCTCGCAACGCAAAAACCTTGCCGAGATAAAAGTTGATCATCGCTCCCTGCTGCTGATGCATCTGGATCTGGGTCCCGGCACCGCTGGGTTGCGGTTCAAAGAGGTCCGGGCGAAGCACAAGCGCCTGCTGGTAAATTGCAACAGCCTCGTCCCAACGCTCCAGAGCAAACAGACATGCGCCCATATTCCGCATGATCGTAGCAGAGTCCGGCTTGAGCTTAAGCGCCGTCCTGTAACGACGGAGCGCACTCTCATAGTCTCCGCGAACGTAGTCGATGACAGCGAGATTGTTCATGGCATCGATATGATTCGGACGAAGCCTGAGCACCTCGCGATACTGCTGTTCGGAATCGCGGTATTTTTGGAGGTTGTGATAGGCGATGCCAAGCCTGTTGATCACAGAAGAGTCGTAACGGTCGAGAGCGATGGCTTTTTTGTATTCGATCACCGCGTCGTCAAACGCTTTCCGGACCATGAAGATGTCCGCCCTCAATACCAGCGACTCCACCTGTCGTACTACCGTTGGCGGCATCAGCGAGACAACGGCAAGAAAATCTCCCCGCGGGTTATCGGTTGGCTCAAGGAGCCGCGGACGTCCAGGAATGACTTCGATGGCACGTTCGCGCGCGTTGCGCACGTTGTCCCGCGCGTAGCGTGCCCAGTGAAGGTTCGCGGTGATCGTTGAATTTTCCGCATTCCGTTCGGCAGCGCGTCGGAATTCGCGATCCGCATCCGAAAACATCTGCTGGGAATAGAAGAGCGCTCCCAGGTTGTTGCGAGGTGCGGCGAGATCGGGCGCCGCCTTGATGGCGTGCTCGTATGCAACCTGCGCCTCCTTGAACCTGCCGAGCATGTGGTGAGAGATTCCAAGAAAGTTCGATGACGCCGCCGATCTGATACTCACCGGCTGGCGCTCAAACGCCGCTGCCGCTTCGGCATACTGTCCCTTTTGAAAAAGCTCCTCACCCGTCTGGGCGTAGACCGAAGTTCCCAGGCCGAGAAGCGCGGTCAGAAGGAGTTTCATACGCGCCATTGTAGCACCGCGCCTACGGGTGGGACGACTCGGCTAAGGGCCGATTTTGACACCCAGGACGGGCCACCAGAATTTGGCGGTGAGCATGAGGGTCCCCCACGAGACGACCCACATAATAGAGGCTGGAACAATCACTTCCCGAATCTTGAGATAGCCCGACGAGTATGCAATCGCCACTGCGGGTGTGCTCATCGGAAGAACGTAATTCATGCTGGATGCCGACGCCACCGCGTAGACGACGACCTTTGGATCCAGGCCAACGGTATTTGCAATCGACAAACCGATAGGGACAACGATGGCGACAACCGCGGCGTTGCTCAACGCTTCAGTCAGCGCCATTGTCATGAGCGACAGGATAATGACAAGCGCCCAGGGCGAACTCAGGTACGGAACGATATGGGTTTCGGCAAACCAGTTGCCCGCCTGAGTCGACGTGAGAATCTGACTCAGCGCGATGGCTCCGCCATACATCAGGATTACTCCCCATTCCACGTTTTCCTGGATCTGCCGCCACTTGACGACGCGAAACATGAACAGCAGGATCACGGACAGAATGGAAATAGCAGCCATGATCGCCGTTGTTCCACCCCAGAAAATCCAGCCCAGAATCGTGCACGCCAGCAACAGCGCAAGAAACCTTTCCTCGAGGAGCGGTCGTCCGCAGTCACGAAGCTGCTGGTCTAACACCGTATCCGCTTCCATGACTGTAAGGATCCTGATGGGGTAATAGCGGGTCAGCAGGAGGTAACAGAACGAAAACAGTGTGATGACGATGGGAAACATTCCCATCGACCACTGTGTAAACGTTATCGTCTGTCCGGCCATGTCCTGAAGAAAATTGACCGCAAGCGGAACGCGAGCTCCGCCCAACATGGTTGCGATTCCGCCGATAACGCATCCCCATGCCATAGCAAGAAACAGAACCCGTGAATAACCGGCTCCCTCGGGCGTACCGCTCAGGCGCTTCGAAATGATGACAACGAGCGGAAACATCATTGCGGCAACGGCATGTTCACTCATGATGAACGACAGCAAGGCCGCTGTGAGCATGACCTGAAACACGAGCCGTCTGGGAGACTTCGAACCACGCTTCAGCAGGTGCAGCGCCATGCGCGTGGACAACCCGGACTTGTACAGGGCTGCCGCAAGGATAAAAACCCCGAGGATAAAGAAAACAGCGTCCGCGCCGAAAAATGAAAACGCCTCTTTAAGAGGAATGACACCAAGCAGGGACGGCGCTATCAGGGCGAACAGTCCTGTCACCGGTAGCGGGAGTAACTGGGTCATCCATAAAAACACACAGGCGAGAAAGACCGTCAACGCCCTGAAGCCCGCGACCGAAAGCCCTTCCGGCGGCGGCTGGTGGTAGAAGTAATACAGCGCGAAATTCACGAGCGCAAAGACGGGGAACCGCCACCAGCGAGCGAGAATCACTATCGGCAGCGGACGGGTATCGATCTTGACCTGCATTAAGCCGGAACTTCCCGGACGCGAAGATGACGCCTAAGGCTCGCCAGTCCAAATCGCACGGCACGACCCGTACGCGTCTCATAAAAGTTTTTCAGTCTCAGGTGATACCTCGGAGACTCCGGGGAGAGAAAGCGGCCCTCAAGTGAGGTAAGAACGACATCGTACTGCTGGACCCAGTGTGGATTGATTCGTGTCCGCACAAGGCGCTCGTAGAGATGGGCATAAATCGGAGTCACCTGCTCAGGTGTCGCCGTCCATCGCATCCGCAACGCGGATCCGCCGTAGGGCGGGAAATAAGCCAGCACAGGCACGACGCCGCGATCGATCAAAAGATCCACACTCTCGAACGTATCCTTGAGCGACTCAAGCCCAACAACCAGGTGCGACAGCACGGCGCCCGTAGGAAATATCTTCGCCGCGTAAGCAAGCGCTTCTAACTGTCGCGCTTTGTGTTTTTGAAATTCCCGTGGTGACTCATCGTTGGGATTGAAGAAGTCGGAATCGTAATAAAGGGCATCGACGCCCATTGCGTATGTCTTATCAATCCAGTCGTTCGTCTCGGGCGGTACGAGGTCCAGCGATATGAGCACGTTGTTGTGTTTCCGGATTTCCGTAACCCACTTTTCAAGCCGTTCCACGCCACCATCGGGTGTGTCTACGTGTCCGGAAGAAAGGCTCACGACGTCGCAGCGCTTCTCTTCCATGACGAGATGAATCGCCTCCACAAGATCGCGTGGCGTAAAAGGCGGATGGTCCGACAACTCCTTTGAGGATCCGCAATAACGGCAGGACAGGCCGCTCCGACCGAAACGGCACTGGTGCGACGGATGCACTGCAATGAAGTCCCCGTGGACCGTCAGGATGTCGGAGACCAGAAGCCCGGAGGATGTCCGTTTCTGATAACTCTTCAGGGGCGGCGTCCATCCGACAGATACTGATTGCTTGCCCTCAATATCCAGGAGGAACCTGTCGCCTTCTTTTCTCAGCATGAATGGCGACTCGGTTCCGTTCGTGTTCAGATGAACGCTCACGAACACTTTTTCCGGCAATGCCAGATGAATCAGTCCGAAAGGATTCGTCAGAGGCGACGGCAAGTCGTTGCCCGCGCGAATGCCATGAAAGAGAAGCTGAAGTTTTAGAAGAGCCAGATTCGGATCAGCCGCCATTATCTTTCTAAGAGTACCGTACGTTCGTTCGATATGGTTAGACCAGTTTGGCCCGGAGCGCCCGCGCCTTGTCGCGAAGTTGAGCGGCTCGTTCGAACTCGAATTTTCGAGCAGCGTCCCGCATGTCTTCCTCGAGCTTCCGGATAGACTCCGCAAGTTTCTCAGGGTCCATTGTCTCGGGCAGTTCCGGATCCTCTTCGGGAATTCGCGCGTAATCCGCCTCCGCGATGGCCACAAGCGTCATGTCTACCGGCTTGATAATGCTTTGCGGCGTGATGTTGTTTTCCACGTTATAGCGTTCCTGAATTTCCCGCCGCCGATTGGTCTCGGCGATTGCCCGTTTCATGGAATCGGTCTGTATGTCCGCGTACAGCAGCGCTTTGCCTTCCACATGCCGCGCCGCCCGGCCGATCGTCTGGATCAGAGAGTCTGCAGAACGCAGGAACCCTTCCTTATCCGCGTCGAGAATCGCCACCAGAGACACTTCCGGCAGGTCGAGACCTTCACGCAGCAAGTTGATACCAATGAGCACATCAAACTCGCCTTTACGCAATCCGCGCAGGATCTTGATGCGTTCGAGCGTTTCGACTTCGGAGTGCAGGTACCGGCAACGAACACCCACTTCGGTGTAGTACTCGGCAAGGTCTTCCGCCATGCGCTTGGTCAGCGTTGTTACGAGCACCCTCTGATTCTTTGCGGTCCGATCTCGAATTTCATGGAGAAGGTCGTCGATTTGCCCGCGCACGGGCCGCACGTCGATAACCGGGTCTGTCAGCCCGGTTGGCCGGATTACCTGTTCGACGACTACACCCCCAGATTTTGTCAGTTCATAGGGGCCGGGTGTCGCAGACACATAAATCAGCTGGTTCGCCCTCTTTTCAAATTCCTCGAACGTCAGGGGACGATTGTCCATCGCCGATGGCAGCCGGAATCCATATTCGACGAGGTTATCCTTGCGAGCCCTGTCGCCGTGGTACATGCCGCGCAACTGAGGCATCGTCTGATGGCTTTCGTCAATGAACATCAGCGAATCCTGCGGCAAATAATCCAGCAATGTCGGCGGCGGCTGTCCCGGCAGCCGTCCGGTAAGGTGCCTGCTGTAGTTTTCGATGCCATGGCAATAGCCGATCTCCTTGATCATTTCCATGTCAAAGAGCGTCCGCTGGTGGATCCGCTGCGCTTCGAGAAGTCTTCCCTGGCTCTCAAGCAGCGACTCCCATCCCTTCAATTCATCCTTGATCGTTTCGACGGCCTGTTCGAGCCGCGGACGAGGCATAACAAAGTGCGTCTTCGGGTAGATGGTGAGCCGGTCCAGCAGTCGGATCTCATCGCCGGTCAGCGGATCGAACGTGCTGATCTTCTCCACGTCGTCTCCCCACAACTCGATGCGGTATCCGATATTTTCATACGTCGGGTGTACCTCGACGGTGTCACCATGAACGCGAAAGCTGCCTCTCTTGAAATCAATGTCGTTGCGCTCGTAGAGAATTTCGACCAGCTTGGAAAGAATGTCGCGTCGGGAAATTCTCTGGCCGGGCTCCAGCATAAGCAGCATGCCGTAGTACGCCTCGGGCGATCCCAGCCCATAGATGCAGGAGACCGAAGCGACGATCAGGACATCCCGCCTCTCAAAGAGTGACCGTGTGGCAGAAAGGCGCATTCGGTCGATCTCATCATTGATGGTTGATTCCTTCTCAATGTAGGTATCCGTGGCGGCAATGTAGGCTTCGGGCTGGTAGTAGTCGTAATAGCTGACGAAATACTCGACGGCATTGTTTGGAAAGAAACCGCGAAACTCCTGATAAAGCTGGGCTGCAAGTGTCTTGTTGTGCGCCAGAACCAGCGTGGGACGGTTGACGCGCTCCACGATCTTGGCCATCGTGAAGGTCTTTCCAGAACCGGTTACTCCAAGCAATACCTGGTGCTTTTCGCCTTCCGTGAGCCCTCCAATCAGCTGCTCGATTGCGGTGGCCTGATCGCCCCGCGGCGCGTATGCCGACACCAGGTTGAAGTCCATAACCGACCATTGTAAGTCAACCCTGAGGAATAAAGTGCTAACACTCAGCCTGCCCGCCGCTTGCGTCGAGTCAAAACGGCTAGAGTCTTGACAGCATTCCCACCATTCACCTAAATTCTCGGCTTTGTGTTGCGAAGAACGATTTTGAAATACGAGGCTATGAACGAAGACATCCCGAGCATCATATCGGCGCTTCAATGCTGTGTCTGCGGCAGCAGCGACAAAAAGCGGTGGTTCAGCACCCGACGTTCGCTTCATCCTTTTGACAGTCCCGGCAATCTCACCTGCATGGATTGCGGCGCGCGGTTTCCCGTTGAAAACGGCTACCTCAACATGCAGGTAGGCCCGGAAGAACCGGTCGTGCCATTTCAGAAGTTAATGCAGATGAAAGCGCCGGTTGCAGTCTATGAGGGCATATGGCGTCCGCTGGGCTACTTCATTGCCAGCAAGCGTTCGTTCCCCAAAGACCTCGATCGGATCGCAAATCTGATTCAACGTCCAAATCGGGTGGTTCTGGACCTGGCATCGGGCCCCGGGAATGTGACGCGTCGCCTGGGCCGACTGATGCCCGATTCCACGATTGTCGGGGTCGATTTGTCTGCGGTCATGCTTGGTCGAGCGGTGCGCCTGACGCGCCAGGAAGGCCTCAAAAACATCTATTATATGCGTGGCAGCGCACTCTCACTCCCGTTCAGGGACGAAACTTTCGATGCGGTGAGCTGCTGTGGCGCCCTGCAGCTATTCCCTCAGGCCATCGGGGAGATATCACGCGTCCTGAAGCCCGGCGGGGAGTTTGTGTGCCAGACAACAATCGGTCCCAGAAAAGCACCCATGTTTGTTCGTGCGGCGGATCGTGTACTGAAGTTCAGCTGGTTCTATCTGGATGACTTGAAGGACCGGTTGTCGTCGTTCAACTTTAATCTCATCTCGGAAGAGCGCTCGTACATCAACTACATCTTCCTGGCATCCAAAGCTTTAGCGGAAGGTCCGTCGTAGAGTTGCCTAATAAATAATCGTGGCCTTGCCTGTCGTAATGGTGAGGCCTTCCATGCCCCAGGGCATCGGAAACGGCTCTTTCAAATCGACCTCCGGATATTTCGGCTTCACGTACTTCTCAACCAGAGTCTCGATGAGCACCAGGGGTACGGGAATGCCGTCGACCTTCACTTCCTGAAGCTCAAAACGTCCACGACCGTCAGAGGCGGCGAGTTTGCCTTTCAGGTAAAACGTATGCGTTCCCGCGACGATGACATCGACGAGAGGGTTGCCTGTGCTGTCTGAAGGAAACGTCAACTTTGTATCGGCGGCGACGACACCAGGTGTCAGCTGTACATCCATGGAATCAACTCGCGCCGGGATCACGTCGCGCATCTTGTAGATCACGTACGACTCGAGTTCCACCTCCGAAACTTCGAGGGTTTCACTCCCCTGACGCGACTTCTTGGCGTCCGCAGCGTGGATGGCATCAATCTTTTCCTGCAGGACACGCGCCGATTGTTCGGACGCCGCCTCCTGCGCGGACACAGGCTCCGCGGCAAAGAACCTCAGTGCAAGGATTATGACTGCCACCACAACGAGGACAACAGCGACTGTCAGGCCGATGATTTTTTTCATAATTACCTGATGATCTTAAAGGTACGCGACCACCGAGTCTTTCCAAAAAAGTTTGTCACCAGATCAACCGTCTGTCGCAATACGTCGCGCACCTGTGTTTGACGGTACGCTTCGGGGTCCGATTCGTAGGACCAGTAAATAATGAGCGCCTTTCCGACGACCAGTTCACGTGGCACAAAACCCCAGAAGCGGCTATCGGCACTGTTGTCGCGATTGTCTCCCATCGCGAAATACTTTCCTTCAGGTACGACGACATCCTTTCCTTCTCTGAACGCCTCGTACCAGCCGCTAATACCATCCTGCTGATAGAAGCTGCTGCCCTGGTGCCCCGGGAAATCCTCGCGGTACCTGTTCGGTATCAGCTGCTTGTAGGGCTCGGCCAGGACCTCCCCGTTTACAAAGACATCGGAATCGACGACATGGATCCGGTCACCGGGCAGCCCGATGACACGCTTGACGTAATGCTTGGAAAGGTCGCGCGGGTACTTAAAAACGATGACGTCGCCGCGGTGAATCTCTCTTAACGGCAGCACGGCATCGGTGATCGAGCCGGGCGCACCAAAGGCGAATTTGTTGACCAGGAGGTGATCCCCGACGAGGAGGTTATCTTCCATGGAAGGCGTCGGAATCTTGAACGCCTGTACGATAAACGTCGTCCCAAACAGCGCGAGAATCACCGTGATCGCCAGCGATTCAAAGTACTCGCGTGCTGTCGATTTCTTGTATGTCTCTCCGGCCATGTCGCTTCAAATCCTCGAAGGCCTGTTTTGCCGCAGCCTGCTCCGCAGCCCGCTTCGTTAATCCAATACCCTGACCAATGATATCGCTGCCGACCTCGACCTGGACTGTGAATAGTTTCTGATGTGCAGGTCCGCTCTCTCCTGCCAGTGTATACCGGCACGGCCCAATCGAACGGCTCGCCAGCAGTTCCTGCAACGCGCTTTTGAAGTCGGTGAACTGACCGGACGGTTGTCCGATCTCCGCGATCTGGGCGCCCACCATTCTGTCGATAATCGACCGGGATGCCTCCAGACCCGAATCCAGATAAACAGCTCCTAAAATGGCTTCGAGCGCATCCACGAGAAGCGCCTGTTTCTTTCTGCCACCGGTCTTTTCCTCGCCTTTTCCGAGATGAAGGTATCGTCCAAGATCCAGCTGCTCGGCGTATCGCACAAGGTTCGCAGAACTGACAAAAAATCCTTTTAACCGGGAAAGCTCGCCTTCGGAAAACGACGGATACTGCCGGCAAAGGGAATCGCTGACGACGAAGCCCAGCACGGCATCTCCGAGAAATTCCAGCTGTTCGTTGTCTTCTCCGGTTCGTTGCTCGTGGGCATGAGAACTGTGGGTTAGAGCACGCTGCAACAGCGTCGTGTCCCGGAAATAGTACTCCAGCGAGGTCTGAAGCTCATCCAAGGTCCCTACTGTTGGCATTCACCTCCGAACGGCTGAGCAAGATCTCGTTTGGCAATTCTCTGGGCGTCTCGAGTGTCGTCGCCCGTTTCAATCGCCTTACGATACTTTTCGAGCGCAGCGGCGCGATTGCATTTGAAATCCAGGATGTGCCCTGCATAGATGTAGGACCAGGTCTTCATCGACCGATCGGCGTTGTCGCTGGCGATCGTCCGCTCGAAATACTCAAGCGCTTCGTCGAGATGCTGGCGGTCCATTTCGATCAGGGCGATTCCGTAGAGCGCGCGGCCATCGTTCGGATTGTGCTCGACGAGCACTTTCTCAAACGCTTCGAGGGCACGCGGCTTGTCTTTTTCGAATGCAGCCTGAGCGGTACGGAGAAGCTCGAGAACCGGATCGACCGAAGGCGCCGCCACCTGGACAGGGGTTTCAGACAGTGCGACCTGCTTTTGAGGGAGAGGTATGGTGTAGAACGTCTTCTGAAATCGCTCCTGCTCTTTTGCCACGTCGAGGTTGGCAGCTATTGCAGCGATTTCGTCGCGAATGATGTTTTCGCCGGACTCGTATGCCGGCATCGATTCATAAAAGTGAGGGAGCAACAGGAGGCCCGACCGATAGTGGCTCTTTACACTCGTTTCGGCCGTATTTGCGGGAATGCGGTCGAGACGGAGTTCCACGGCCCGAACAACCGATTCGATGAACATGTTTTCGAAATTCGTTGAGTATTGCCTCTCGACCCCTTCGGCGTTCCTGAGAAGTGTTATCAGCTCCGTCCGGCCCTTAGACTTCAATGCAGCGGCGGCCGCATAGTTGTTCAGGCGAACGTGCAAGTACGCATGCCGGATCTCATCTATCTTCGGTGTTGTGGCATAGCCGAGGATAACCGAGTAATCGTCGTGAAAGCTGCGGACATTGACCGTGTTCTTTGGAGCCCCCAATTCCACAGTGATTCGCATGGACTGTGCCGCCAGGGCGCCGGAGATAACTCGAAGATAAGCATCGGTGCGGGCAACGACTGCACGAATCGGCGGACCGATGCGGTTCATTTCCTGCTCATAGGCCGGGGAAACACGCGCCCACAACCGGGAGACTCCCGCTTTCTGGTAGAACTCCTGGAGCAGCGGAACAAAGCCCAACACCGATCGCGCGTCATCCGGCAAAGCCTCCTCCAGACCAAGCGCCTTGAATGGCGGGTCTGTCAGGACGATGGCGAGGGAAATATACTTCGCCAATTGATCCTCATCTGTGCCCCCGGCCTTGTGCGTCCTGTAAAAATCTCTCATCCGCTTCAGGAGATCGGGATCCAGTCCGTCCGAAACCTTTCGAAGTTCTGCTCTAACTTCATGGTATGGAGGATTGAGCTCGGCATCGAAACCGGCAGCGTTCAACGCGGTGACCATCGCGAAAATACGAATATCTTCGTCAATCGATATCTGCGACTGAACGGCCATCCCGAATGCGCTGAGCGCGCAGACGCAGACCATCGCGAAAACGCGGATCAATCGTAGAAACATGCTGGGAATGATAGCATTTTTAGCCGAACCGTATGGACTTCGGAATCTCAACGCGCTGCTTCGGAACAACGGCACTTACCGTCGATCTGCTCGAGCGTCTTCGTCGCGAAGACTTCAGCACCATAGAACTTTATGGTGTGATGCCGAGCTTCGACTATCGCAATCGCTCGTTCCTGCGAGGCGTGGCGCGGTGGTTCGGGGAAGTCGGCCTAACCCCGCCTTCCCTTCACCTTCCGACTGAACGTCCCGGAGAGGACCTGCTGGCGCCCGGCCCGATCGAGCGGCAACGTGCTCTGGATGAGTTGAAACGTTGCCTGGAACTCTGCGACTTGATGCCATTAGGATTCGTGGTTCTGCATCTCGGCGCACAGGGTCAGGCGTTCAGTCCTGTCCTGTTCGATCACGGGTATAAGGCGATCGCGACCATACAGTCGTTCGCCGGCGTCCGGATACTGCTGGAAACACTTGCCAACGACATTGCCACTTTTGAACGGATTCGCGAATTCAGAGATGCCGCACAGATCGGCAACGTGGGCATCTGCTACGATACCGGACATGGAGAATGGGAAAGTCGACCGGACGCGATTCACCTGAATGACAACAATGGGGACGACGACGAACATCTCTGGCCGTTTGAAGGAAAACGAAACTGGCCCGCTCTGGTGGAGCAGATAGTACTGTCAGATTTTGACGGTCCGCTGATCCTCGAAGGCCGGGATGAAAGGTTCGACAAAGCACGCGACAGCGGAAATCGGTTGCGGGATCTGCTGGACGAGGCCCGGAGTTCGATCGACGAATTTCGACTGAAGCACAGGTTGCCAGCACCACGACAAAAGGACGAGGAATGACGCGAATCTACATTGAAGACGCCGGCAAACATGTAGGAGAAGAAGTAACTCTCTGGGGCTGGCTTCACAACAAGCGCTCGAGCGGAAAGATCCAGTTTCTGACAATTCGAGACGGCTCAGGTTATATCCAGGGCGTCCTCGTCAAAAATGCCGTAGCGCCTGAAATTTTCGCTGTTGCTGATGCGCTCACTCATGAGTCCTCCATAAAAGTAACAGGAAAGGTTCGTGAAGACTCGCGGGCGCCCAGCGGTTATGAAATGGACCTTACGAATGTTGTGGCCGTGCAAATCGTCCCCAAAGAAGATCCCTTCCCCATAACTCCCAAGGAACATGGTGTGGAGTTCCTGATGGATTACCGCCATCTCTGGATCCGGTCCACCCGGCAGCGTGCCATCTTGAAGATCCGCCACGAAATCGTTAAGGCTGTTCGCGACTTCTTCGACGACAACGGTTTCACG